>JALTMC010000059.1:0-11598 GCA_027005175.1 Myxococcales bacterium | reverse complement strand
GCCTTACCCCTGGCCCTACACTCCAACCCCAACGATGTTGTCTTAATTGGTTGGGGCTCCGGCATGACCGCCGGCGCCGCCCTCTTCTTTCCGATCAAGCGACTTGTGGCTGTTGAACTCGAACCTGTTGTCATCGAAGCATCGCGATACATGGAGCCCTGGAATTATTTCCCACTGCGCGACAAACGATTGCAACTCCGATTCAACGATGGACGCAACTATCTGGCCACCACCGCACATCAATTCGATGTGATCATATCAGAACCATCCAACCCCTGGATCAGTGGCGTCTCCAACCTCTTCACCAAAGAATACTTCCAACTCGCACATGACCGACTTCGACCTGACGGGCTCTTTTGTCAGTGGGTGCAGTTGTATGAGATCTCAAGCCGAAATGTAGCCTCTGTCCTACGCTCCATCCACTCGGTCTTTCCGTATGTTCGGCTCTTTGAAGTCACAACCAATGATACAGATACATTTCTCATCGCCTCCAAAAAACCATGGGTCATGGATGTCAAACGCCTGCATCAAAGAATGCTTCACCCCCAATACAAGCGGCTCTTTCAACATGCTTCCATGGTCTCCGGCTATGACCTGATTCCCCGCTTTTTGCTGGGAGAAAAAGAAATCCCCCTGCTGCTCAAACGCATCCCTGCCCCCATGAATACAGACTCTCGAAATATCTTGGAATTTACGGCCCCACTGGATCTTGTAAACGCGACAGCCTATCGCGATGATACCCCCTTCCAAAAAACAGTGGAACACCTGGGCCGCCGCTACCTCAAATACTTTCGTCACCCCAACCCACAACAACCGGTCACAAAACAAGCTGAATTCTGGGAGCAAACAGCACTCGCTTTCCTTCGATATGGACAACACAAAAAAGCAACAATCCTCTTGCACCGCGTACGATCTCTAACTCCCAACAACCCCCGACTCGCAAGCCATATCCGCCTTGCCAAACTACTCCAACTCAAAGAAAAAGAGCCACTCCTACCCAAAAAAGCCTACTTCAAAGACATCTTGGCCCGATACAAAAAAACGATCCGCCCCAAACTTATGAAATACCTGGTAGCACATACCCTGTACGAAAAAGAAAAATACAACCTCTGCTATCACAAGTTCCACTCACTATCCAAAGATGCATCCTTCGCAAAACTCTTTCCCACGATTTGGTATTACCTCGGATACTGCGCAAAAAAACAAGAAAAAAACTTGCAAGCCTATCGTAGTTTTCAACAATACATCAAAGAAACGCCCTCTCTTTGGAAACCCCACCCTCCAACACAATAAGGATAACGATTTAAGAAGGATCGTGCTACAAAGGTGCAAGAGATTGCAACAAAGGGGAAATACGGATGGCACCTATTTTAGACAGTTTAAACCGCATGCCACCGCAAGGTAGATTTGGTATGCTCATTCGACATGCCCACCGGCTGGCGATCACAGACTGGAATGAGGCTTTTGATGTACTTCTGACAGAGCAAGGTAAAGAAGACTCCCGTCAATTGGGTCGGCAGTTATCGCAGTATGGGTCTATTCATCTCTACCATTCGCCCGTGGAGCGCTGCGCTCAAACAGCACGTGCGATCGTTGAAGGAGTTCTCGCAGCTGGTGGTGTGGGAGAAGTCAAAGGCTCGATGGATGATCTGGGTGGTCCCTATATTCGAGATATGGGGGAGGCCATGAGGTTGGCGAGTTCGCTGGGTAGTGATTTTATTCGAACATGGTTTGATGGCCACATTTCAGAAGAGTATTTGCTCACACGAAAGAAGACAGCTCACATCCAGTTAAACACATTGCTCAACCAACTCAGACAAACACAAGAGGTCACGCCAGTGCTAGTGAGTCACGACTGGAATTTACTCACGATCCGGGAAGAATTCCTGAGCCTTCGTCATGAAGAGACAGGGTGGCTGACCTTTCTCGATGGATTGATCTGTCATTACCAAAGCGACAAACCCATCCTTCAGTATTTGGAACATACAACAGAGCTTGCCCCTCTCACCTCCGAATCCACATAATCACCTGTGTTGATGTGAGTCTATTTTGTGTCGAGTTCGTCAAGCATCCAGGGGTTCTCGAAGGCGGCACGCATTGTTTTGGCAAGCTCAGCAGCTTGAAATCCATCGACAAAGCGATGATCGATGGTTGCAGAGAGTGTCATCATGGGGCGAATGACCACTTCACCATCAACAGCGATGGGTTGGTCCCGAATCGCCCCAATCAAAACCAAAAGAGGAACTCGGGCAAAAGGTGTGGGGGGAGCAAATCCTTCGTCAATTCCGAGCATACCAACGCTTGTCACAATACATGATCCAAAGGGGAATGCTTCCAAGCCCAGCCCCTTGGCGTCGATACCCAAACCTGATGTAAGAAGCCCTGTAAACCAAAGAAGAGGACGAATCAACCAGGTGGGCAAGTTCCGCAACATGTTGTTGCTCTTTTTAAAATTCTCATCTTTCCCTTTGCGTAAACGCTCTGCTAACTCTCGTAGCTCGCGGGCGATATCAACCACAGACTTCTTATCGGTGTTGTCGATCTTAACTTTTGCCAGATTCTTACCACCATCAAGCACAACCAAATAGGTCACATCAATGGTTTTATGGGGGATATAGCGACCCCAAGCAATCCGGCCATTCATGGATGGAGTGCGCTTCAGTGCTTCCGCCAACACCCGACCGACAAAGTGTGTCACAGTCGTTTTCTCTCCCGTTTTGTCCCGCAGCTCTTTGAGGTACTCTTGAACTTTGGTGACATCAAATGTCACCTTTCCATAAATATTTCCCTCTTTGGGAGCAGACCATGTTGCGATAGCAAGCTTACGACGAACAGACATCTTACCCATCAATCACTCCATTATTCGCCAGTGTATGTGTTGATTCTCATCATTTCCACACAACAAGAAAAAGGTTATTTCGATAGTGTTAGGTTGAAGATAGCACAGCAAGTCACAAACTGCTATCCCGCACAATTCACGCCCACAATGCATTCTCAACAAGTAGCAGCCATCAACCACAAAAGTGGTTCTTTGGTTCAGCGACCAAACAAGTGGAACGTTATGGCTCTGCAACAAACAGAAGCTCTTCCGATCTTTGGTTGGTCGAGAGCGCGTAAGTATACTGACCATACGAATGTATCGTCACCTTAGAACGATGACGCAACAGCAAGTCCTTCATCTCTTCAGAGGAGGGAATTCCATCGCTTCGGTACGATACAGCCAGAATAGAGTGTGGGTATGCTGCAAATAGCTCGTCAAAGGCTTTATGGATTTGATTTTTATCAGTCCAAGCCGTTTTGTGACGTAACATACGACGATGTTTGGATCGAAAGTCAACACGATCCGACCAAGACTGATATTCCAAGAGCCCAGACAAGAAATGATAAAGGTCTGCATAATCCGTAGAACTTCCCGTGGCATTCATATAAGGGGGATCGATATAGACAAGATCAAAAGTACCAGGAACTTGAGATGCATCAAGCATCGTTGCAGAGCAGGACTGACGCCCTTCAAAAACCGCACCGTTTGCCTCTTTTGCAAAGCCTCTCACGCAAACGGGAAATGGCCTATCCCACGAAACTTTATTACCAAAAGAACGCTCCACATCCCGAAGCCGAAGGTACAGATTTTTCCGATGGAACAAATTAAAAGGACGTTTCATTAAACAAGCCTGTGCCAGCGCAAAAAAAGCGAGAGCCTTTGTGTACTGACCGTCGATTTCATGAAGATGCGTGACCGTTTGGTCCAACCATTTGTTTTCTTCTTCGGTGTAATAGATGTCGGAAAAAGTATCTTGAATCCAGGATGGATAAACTCGATCGACTCGTGGTTCAAGAAGCTTTGAAAGAACAGCCTCGTCCAAACGAATAGAGTCATTCTCAACAAACGCCAAGCCAAACTGGTAATTAAATGGCAAGAGGTCATTGTAAGTTACTTTAAGCCCCTCTTGTTTAAAGCGATACGAAACAGAGCCAGTCCCACCAAAAGCATCCAAAGCGCTCTCACACCCGAAAGTTTTAAGACAGTCCCACAACCAATCAACTAACTTGACTTTACTACCACGATAACGTGTGGATGGAAACGTGCTTGTCAATGAAAAGTGCCTCACAACGACCAACGAGAACACTGACCGGTTTGCCGTCGGTCATAAAAACAGCCATTTGCGTCGTCTGACTTCGTTATGACTTCTTGGAATAACGAATATGCCTCGGCGTCATGCCTTGTCAGACTGCAACGGACTGCTTTGACTCGGTCCTTCCAACCGGTCAGTGTTCTAGCCATTCCTTAAATACCTTGGACTCCACCAGGGTGGAAACAAGCTACGATATTGTTGGTAGGAGAAGCGTCTATCAATCAGTAGGGCTTCACCGATATCGAACTCAGTGCGAATCAATCGACCGACAGCTTGGAGTACCTTGTTCATACCTGGATAGATATAAGCATAGGCAAATCCGGCGTTTTTTTTCTCTTGAAAGTGATTGCGAATCAAGTTGCGTTCCAAGCAGACTTGAGGCAAGCCAACACCGACAATAGCGACTCCTCTGAGTCGGTCACCGACCAGATCAATGCCTTCTCCAAAGATCCCTCCCATCACGGCAAATCCAACAAGGGTAGATGTGGGGTTGGGTTGAAACGAGAGGAGGAATGCTTCTCTTTCTTGCTCTGACATCCCTGGTACTTGAGGCAGTGTGGTGACATCTGGATAGGCTTCTACAAAGCGGGACCACACCTCTCCCATGTATTTGTAGGAAGGAAAGTAAACCAGATAATTACCTGTGTTCTGTTGTACCAAAGAGGCGACAGCGAGCACAACATCATCATAACTTCGGTCACGTTTGCGATAGGTTGTCTCGATCATTGGATTGATCAAGATCTCTAAGTTATCATGTGGGAAGGGTGAGGGAAGTTGGAGAGTCGGTCCTTCGTCGGGGTGTCCGAGTAGAGTGCGATAGTAGTCCAGAGGGCGCAGTGTTGCAGAGAACATCACAGCCGACTTCCCACGCTGAAGTCCCTTTTGAACAAGCTTGGAAGGGTCGAGACAATACAAGCTAAGGCGTGAATACTTTCGACGAGAGAGAAAGAAAGCGACAAAGGAATCGGGGTCAAAAAGTTCGGAGGTACGGACAAAGTCGCGAATATTGAAATACATATCCAGTAGGCTAGAGGGAGCAGCAAGTGATGTATCCTTGGAGAGTTCAAGCGCAGTCTCTTCCAAAAAGTTTTCCAGCAGGATGACGAGTTCCCTGGGACAATCAGGAAGAAGAAGCGTGTCCTGATAGAGAGGCTGTTCTTCGGCCTCCTCGAATTGTTTTCGTAGCTTCACCATATAGCTATTAATCCGATGAAGATGCTTTGCCAAAGAGGGAAACAAGGACTGTATCTCTCGCTTTGTTTCCAACACATCTTTCTTTGACAAGTCAGCAGAAAACATCGAACGTGCGCGGTCTACGAGATTGTGTGCTTCATCAACAAGAAACGCATAGGACGATTTTTTTTGGTCAAAGTAACGGCGTAAATAGACTTTTGGGTCGAAGACATAGTTATAATCACAGACAATGGCATCGGCCCACTGAGAGAGGTCGAGAGACAATTCAAACGGACACATCTCGTGATGTTCTGCCAACTCTTTAATCGAGTGCATGGTCAGAGATTGAATCTCCATCCCCTTGCGCAAGACATCTTTAAGTTTATCGTAATAGCCTCTGGCAAAGGGGCAGTTAGGAATATCGCAAGGTTCTCCATTTCTCGCACAGATCGTATCCCGTGCCGTGAGAGTTACCGCACGGAAATCCAGCCCGGCCTCTCGCATATCTGCAAGCGCTTTTTCAGCAACAGCTCGTCCCACCGTTTTCGCGGTGAGATAAAAGATCTTATCAAGTTGCCCTTCTGCCATTGCTTTAATCGCAGGAAATAGTACTTCGATCGTCTTGCTAACTCCATTGGGTGATTCAGCAAATAAGATCTCTTTGTCTGCAATGGCGCGATAGGTAGAGACAGCCAGATGTCTCTGCCCTGCTCTGTACCCTTCATAGGGGAAGTCCAGCGTTTGAATGGTTTTATTACGTCGAGCAGCCCAACGCAATCGAATCGACACCCACTCTGAATACTCTGCCACAAGAGGTGCAAAGAAAGCAGTGAGTTCTTCTCGTGTATAGCTCTCTCGAAAGGTCGTAATCTCTCGGGTTTTCCGGTGGAGGTACGTGAGCTGCACATCCATCGCAGCGAGTGGGTGTTCTTGCATATAGATGTAGGCATATACTTTGCCTTGGGCCCAGTGAACAGGAGAAGCGACCCGTTCAGTCCATCCCGAGTAGGTCTTTATTTCTTCGATCACGACAGTGTGTTCTAAGGTTTGAATACCATCAACGCGACCTCGAATTTTCAGAACATGGTCACTCGACTCCACCTGCCATGACAAAGAGACCTCGGCCTGATAATTGTCAGGCCAAGCATCCTGAATCTCCTGATGTCCTTTGGTTCCTTCCCAGGCAGCCTGTAAGGCAGGCTCACCAAAGGAGACACCTCGCTCCAGATCACCCGCAAGTAAAACAAACTCCACCAATTCGCGAACAGACACAGTCACTAAGGGTCGCCCCTTACTCATGACTTCAGGATATCCAAATAGCGTTGGATCGTGCCTTCGAGACCATAGTCAAAACATTCAACCGTAAGGGCGTGTCCAATGGAGACCTCCAAGATCTCGGCATTCTGACAGAGAGGCCCCACATTGAGTAGGTCAAGGTCATGTCCAGCGTTCACTTCAAGCCCCGCTGCCATGGCAGCGCTGGCTGCGTCCACATACTGCCGCAAGACCTCTTCTTGCTGTGGTGTACCAAAAGCCTGGGCATACGGCTCTGTATACAACTCCACCCGGTCCCCACCAAGCTCTTTGATCAGTGAAAACTCTTCGGTATTCTCAACATCCATAAACAAGCTCGCTCGAATACCTGCCCGCTTGAGTTGACCCAAAACATCCCGAAGTCTCTCTCTGTTCGAAAAGACAGACCAACCGTGGTCCGAGGTAAGTTGGTCGGGAGAATCGGGAACAAGAGTGCATTGATGAGGTTTGGCCTGTATCACATGCTCTAGAAATGCCGGAATCGGGTTTCCCTCGATATTTAATTCGGTTCCAGGGTAGCGATCCACAACTTCTTTAAGGGTGTAAACATCGCCATATCGAGCATGTCGTTGATCCGGACGAGGGTGAATCGTCACCCCATAAGCTCCCGCTGTAAGACATCGCTCCGCCATGCGTTCCAGATTGGGAACATCAATGCCGCGCGAGTTTCGAATCAACGCCATCTTGTTGAGATTCACACTGAGATGAGTCATACTCTACACCTATAAAAGCCTGTTGGGGAAAATAGGGCACCACGAAAACGTCATAGTTTTATGCCAACTATCTTACCGGAAAGCTGAACTTCCGTCCAGCGTTATTAAGCCCATCACAAAAGAAAACGGATGAGGAATCCATGAGTTCGAATCCATCCCTCTCAAAGCACAAGATCATACTGACCGAACACCTTGCAAAAGAGGCGCGACGGTGGTTGGCTGAACGTGCCAATGTGGTAGAGCAGTCTTACAAAGATATACCGGCATTTCAACACGAATTGTCTAATGCTGTGGGCCTTTTGGTTCGGACCTATACACAGGTCAACGATGAGTTGTTAGAAAAAGCACCTCGCCTGAAGGTGGTGGGTCGAGCTGGGGTGGGTTTGGATAATATCGACCTAGAAGCCTGCTTGTCGCGTGGGATTCAAGTCGTTCACACCCCCAACGCCAACACCCAAGCTGTGGTTGAGTATGTGTGGGCTTTGCTGTTTGATGCTCTACGCCCCAGAGTCACGCTCACCCCCTCTATCACTCCCGAACAATTTCACAGCTATCGCAAGACCTTGGTGGGCCAGCAGATCGGTGATATGACACTTGGGATCCTAGGAATGGGGCGCATTGGGCGACGATTGGCTCAAATCGCGCAAGCCTTTGGCTTGCGAGTCATCTACAATGACCTGCTCACGCAGAAAAAACTCAAACTACCTGAAACAGATAGAAGTATCTTTGTTGAGAAAGCGACCTTATGGAAACAATCGGATATTCTCACACTACATACAGATGGACGTCCAGAGAATCACCACCTGATCACAAAGGAGGTCCTGGAACAGCTTCAACCTCACTGTGTCCTTCTGAATACAGCACGTGGTATGCTCATCAAAGTGGACGACCTTGTCTCCTGGGCTCATCAAGTCAAAGAGCAAGGAGGGCAGGCGATCCTCGACGTGAATGACCCTGAACCACCTCCCTCTACTTCTCCATTGTACGGTCTGTCCAATATCCGATTGTTGCCCCACCTGGCTTCACGAACCACGCGAGCGATGTTGAATATGAGCTGGGTCGTTCGAGATGTATACAAAGTCCTGCAAGGACAACCCCCCCAATGGCCAGCCATTTGACATGCTCCCCTTCCAAAGTACCCCATCCGTGTCTCGCTTCAACGATATCTTCCTTGACAACCTCGCGCTCGCACAATACCCTCCATAGTGTGCTGGAATGTATTGATTTTAAGGGAAGGAATGTTGGAGGTATGGGTCGTATGTTAAGAGTTCGCTCTACAATACTGTGTTGTTTCAGTTTCGCATTGCTCATGGGATGGAGTGTGGGATGTTCCCCTCCAGTACAGCCTGGGGAGGCCCCTCGAACTGACGGTGGTACCGCGATCGCGGACCAAGTTGCAACACAAGAAACAATAGCCAAGACGGGCTGCAAGAGTAGAGTGGATTGTCGCGATCCCCTGTTTCCAACCTGCCAGAATGGTCGATGTGTTCGCAATGCACAGTTTGAGTGCCGCTCGGATCGGGATTGCAACAACCCCAACAGGCCCAAATGTACCAACGGAAGATGTGAGGCCATTCCCCCCGAATGCAGCACCAATCAAAATTGCAAAAGCAACAAGCCTGTTTGCTCCAAAGGGATTTGTGGACCTTGTACAGGCAATGTAGACTGTGTAAACCCGCTGCTCCCGTTGTGTCGGAATGGAGAGTGCGTCCGTTCCGTGCAACCTCAATGTCGCTCAGACAAAGATTGCAATGCTCCAGGCAAACTTGTCTGCTCCAATGGGGTTTGTGTGGCCCGCCCCCCTACATGCAAGAGCAATACAGACTGCAAGGAGCCCACCCCTGTCTGCTCCAATGGCACATGCCTACCAAAGCCGACACCATGTAGAGTCAACTTTGACTGCAAAGATCCAACCCCGATCTGCTCGGGTGGAAGATGTGTTCCAAGGCCAACACCATGCAAGTCAGATAGAGACTGCAAAGCTCCCACTCCGATCTGTTCTAGGGGTGTCTGTACTCCCGATTCATCATCGTATCGATGCACAACACCCAACCGATTTGATCGAGGGTGTCAGAGCCGTCGCCTCCCCTATTATTGCGATGGAAAAACTCGCACCTGTGTGGCATGTATTGCAGTCACGATCAATCCGTCCATTCCCTATGATCAGGGATGTAACAGAAGCAAGCCAAGATGTGATAAGACCACACGCAGATGTGTCCTGTGCAAGGCAGACTCTGACTGTGTAGCCAGTGGCTACGCCAAAAACGCCAGATGTGACACCAAAACCAACACATGCTTTGAGTGTTCAAAAAACACGGATTGCAACCCAGGTGCCGTATGCAATGCGGCCACCAAAAAATGCATCAAAGGTTGTTTCACGACCAAAGATTGTCCCCAGGGAAAGGTTTGCGGTGATTACAATCAATGTGTTGACTGCTCAAGCAAGTCACCCCGATGCACTTCAGGCTTCGTCTGTCACATCAAGCTCAATCGTTGTGTGGAGTGTGTGAAGGATAGCGATTGTAAGAGCGGCTCGACATGCGACACAAGTCTCAACAGATGCCTAACTCCCACGGGCCGAACCCAGTGCTTGCCTTGTACCAAAGCGGGAACACAAGCGGAGTGCGCCACGGGATACAAATGCATCGATGCGCCATTGGGTTACAGGGCCAGTCGCAAAGAAAAGGTCTGCCTCAAAGCATGCAAGTCAAATTTGGACTGTGGTCCGGGAGATACATGTTGTACAAGCAACAACCCCTACTGCAACACCCGCTATCTCCCGGGGATGGAGGGGGTTTGCTATCCTCGCTACACAACAGGAGGAACGTTGACCGAAGGGAATGTTAGCTATCGCAGTTGCAAGGCTGTCTTGACACAAGGGAACCCCTGTACTGTCAGTGGTCGGGCGGCAACATGTGGACATGGCCCACAACACACCACAGGCAATGCCAATGGTGATGCCATTTGCAATGCGATAAGTCGCACCTGCCAACTTCCTTGTCGTAGGCTTTCAAGCAATCCAAATATTGATTGCAGAAAAGGATACTCCTGCAAGTGCCCCAAAGGTCACACGCTTCGAGGGACGTTGTGCTACAACGCGGCAAAGCGATACACCCTCCCACGCTGTATCCAGTAAAAGCGTGTCACAGCACACTCCACGCATCAAATGATCAACCGAACCCCGCCTAACTCGGCCAGTCCATAAAGGAAGTGATTACCAGGAGAACCGATAAACATGAGATTCGGTGGGACATTCCATTCCTTCGACAAGTCTTGAATCAACTTGGGACCAAAAGTCACACCTTCCAAGACAACAAATTCGATATCAACTTCAGGGTAGGCTTCGTCAAGAAACTCAAGATCTTCTTGCAGACCAGAGGGAACTTCATTCGAGTCTTTAACAATCGTTACAATCTTGATGCGATTGGTATGCTCATTGTCGATCACGTAGAGCATCGCCTGATTGAGCTTCGCGAGACTATCTCCCTTCGTAAAGAAAACAAGCTGTTGTGAATTAATCTGTTCAATCTTTCGCCGAACTTTATGTCGCAAAGAAGCAAGAGGAAGTCCAAATGTGCGCAAAAACGATCGGGTTGTAAAAAGGATGGCCTTTAACAGCCAGATTCGATTGAGCATAATCAGAACAATCAAGACAGCCGGGAGAAAATACTCTAAAAAGATATAAAAATAAGCCGGATTCATCTTGATGTTGCCAATCAGCCCAAACAGAACGGCAAGAGAAGCGATGAGAACAGAAAACCAGTGGGCTCGTGTGGGCCGTGGCAATCGACCCCGTTTGACTTTGAGGAGTACATTGCCGATACCAAAGAGTATCATGACAGAAAGGAATGATATCGTATAAACTCCGGCGAGAGCTTTAAGATCTCCTTTGGTAATGAGAAGAACAGAGACCGTTAAAAGAAAGAACCCAATGATAATTCGGTGCGAGGTCTCACGTCGGTTTGTTTTGAGAAAAAAACGAGGTAAGATTCGATCCAGAGTAATCCGTCGAACCAAACCTGTAACACCTACAAAGCTCGTTAACACAGCTCCACTTAGCACCAACACAGCATCAATCGAGATCAGCATTCCCAGCCAAGGCCCTCCAGAGAGGTTTCCTAAATAAGCCAGAAATGCATTTTGCTCTCCTTTCACAGCAGCAATCGGCACAAGGGCAAGAGCAAGCAGTGCGATGACTGGATTAAAGAAACTGACAGCCACCCACATATTACGAAGAGTTTTGGGAAAGACACCTTCTTTCTGTT
>JALTMC010000058.1 GCA_027005175.1 Myxococcales bacterium | reverse complement strand
TTGTTGGGTGTGCTCTTTCCCCTTGACAATCGCAAGGGGATGAGATACACCAAACAGCGGCTTTTATACTGAAACTTTCCTGAAATCTTCAGTGTTTGACCCTTTCCTTTAAATCTTTCCAACAAGCTATGATCATCTGGCATAATAGGAGTTGTCTCGTGAAGGCAAGCATCTTTTTTTCTTTCTTGAGTCAACGTTCCCTTTCTATGGGTTTGATGGCTTTTTGTATGTTCTTTGTGGCCTGTGGAACACAGATTGATATCCCTGTCGTTGAGCCAGGACAAAAAACGGCTACCAAATCGACAGCAGCTGGTTATGAAACGGGAGCAGGTCCTTTTCCAGACGGAAAGTCTGGTCGTGTTCCAATCTATCCCAACGCAATACACTTAAAAGACTGTACTACTGATGATGCTCTCTGCACAGGTGGAACTAGCTGCTTGGGCTTAGGTGGTGTTACTAAAGCTTGCTTTTTCAAGTGCAACCCCAAGGAGGGAGAGGGGGAAGTGCAGAATCCCAATTGTCTCGCTCCTGAAAATTGCATTGCTTTGAGTGGTGGGACGGATGGCGTTTGTATTTTCTTCCCCGGACAACTCTTTGGAAATGGTAGCTATAAAGGTTTAATTCGCCATAAGCCACAAGCCAGGTGCTTGCTTCGTTATGGAGGGTGCCAGGAAAGGTATATCTGTGTCGATACCAAGAATGATGGCTCCATCGGTACTTGTGAAGAAGCATGTCAACCAGCAACACATGCTGGATCCAAAAATCAGCCCGTGTGCACCACACCCAACACCAAATGCAAAGCTCTGGCTTCCGGCATTGGTGCCTGCCTACCCTAATTCCAACAGTGGTGCCTGCCTACCCTAATTCCAACAGTGGTGCCTGCCTACCCTAATTCCAACAGTGGTGCCTGCCTACCCTAATTCCAACAGTGGTGCCTGCCTACCCTAATTCCAACAGTGGTGGCTAACTGCCTATCTTCACTCCATTACGCCTCGGAATACATTCCAAAGCTTCGGGTTTTCCAACATTTTCAGTGTGTCGCGTAAAACCCCTTCGATGGATTAATCGCAAACGACAAATTTTGTTTTACACGCAATTTGACTGAAGCCAAAGAGCTGCGCCTTTCCAGAAAAAGGAAGGGCGAGCATTCTTCTCCCAAACATCAAGGTAATGTGGGAGGATATCAACGAGGGAGAAGCTGGACGCAGTCTCGTTCGAAGTGGAGTCGTTCGTTTTGATGCAACGATACTTCCGTTGGTGGGCTGAAAACTAGGATCGATAACGCAATAAAATGCTCATTCCAGGTGGGAGTTATGATCTCAAGCAAAACAAAGGAATTCTCAATCTTGGGGTTTCGTATTATTTTTTGGGTTTGCATGCATCCAAAACGATGAGGCCTGTTTTGCGTTGTGGATCTCGGAGTGGAGCATTTTGGAGGAAGGTTCGGGCATCCTGATAGCACTTTTTGTAGTTGCCTATGCGATAATACTCACTGGCTCGTTTTAAGTATGCATTGTATTCTTTGTTACTGATTGCCAAGAGTTCGCTATAGGATTTGATCGCTCGTCTGTGTTTCTTGAGCTTATGAAAGAGGCCTGCCTCGATATAAAGTCGCTTGATTTGTTGAGGCACTGTGATGAAGGTCTTGCGCATTTTTCTGAGCTGTCTCTTGGCACGCCATATTTTGGAGGTGGCGATGAGTAGATGGATCGTTTCCAACTGTAGTTCAAAGTCATCTTTGGGATCGACAGCTCGATTGTAATTGCGCAAGAGTTGCATCGCTTTTCTGTTGCGACGGGCACGTCGGTGCAGTCGAATCAGCCGGAGAAGATACTCTCTTTTTTGGGGCTTTGAAAGATAAAGGGCTGTATAAAGCTTTGTGGCTTTTGTGTAGTTCTTTTGGTTGTAGTACAGGTTAGCTATGGCACGAATAGGCTCCTCCAAATCAGTCGCACGACGGCGTGCTGTTTGGTACTCTTTGAGGGCGAGAGAGATGCGATGGAGCCGCTCTGCACATTGTCCACGCAATAAGTGTAGCCTGAACTTGGGACATCGTTTGATAGAGATCTTCAGCAATTTACTACATAACTTCAGCTTGTACAAAGTCTCTAGCTTTTTGGAGATAAGAGTGCAGGGTATTTCTCCTTCCAAGAGCTTGCTGTATCGATCGTACAGGCGAAATGCATTGGTATAGTTTTTGTGTTTGAAGCTCAGATCGCCCATTCGCATCAACAGGGATGAAGGTCTTTCGGGATGGTACAGCAACGCCTTGCGGTAGAAGCGCAGAGAGCGACCGAGATTTTTCTCTGCGCTGGCGATCTGTGCAGACAAAACATAGCCAAGGTAGTTCGTTGGAGTTTGGCTTTGAAGTTTCTTAGCCAGCTTCTTTGCGTCGTCTGCTGCGTTCTCTCGTAGAAATGTGATGCCTTTGTAGTATTCGGTAAGTGGAGAGGTATAGCCGATCTTTTCAAGTGCCTCAAGTTGTTCCGTGACCTTGTCCCATCGCTTGCTTTGGTCATACAAGTGAAGCAGTAGCAAACGGGCGAACGGCTTTGTCATCTTGTGACCTTTGACCTGGTTCGCGTTTTCACAACTCTCTATCGCATCAGATACATTCTTTTGTTTGAGGTGGCTGAGTGCCAACAGATAGTTGGAGAGGTAACGTTCTTGGGGATCACTGATCGCTTTCTGAATGATCGGAGTCAGGTGTTTTAGGATGTCTTTCTTACTACCCCACTGCAGCAGGGCCTTAAAACTCCAGATCCTGAGCTGTGCATTCTTCTTGTAATTCTTGTCGTAATCCTTTTCTTCGTTGATCGCTTGTTGGGCTCTGTGTGGTCTTTTCGCCCACAGGTACAACTGAATGCGACGCCATCTGTATTTGCGGTTCTTTGGAGCGAGTGTGACCGCCTGATCCATGCGATAGATCGCTTTTGCAGTCTGGCGAAGTCGCCAGTAGTTGTTGGCCTGCAGAGCATACCACTGCGCTAAACCACCTTGGGTGTAGAGGTTGTTTTTTATGATCCTTTTGATATTGCTGCGGATCTTTTTGCGAAACGTCAGCCAGGTGCCACGATTGATGGCATAGGACAGTGCTTGAAGTTGGCTGGGCAGATGGTCCGGAGCCGCACGAAATGCACGCAATAGAAAGCTCGAAGCGCGGTATGGCTTGTTGAGGGCCTGAAACACACGATACAGCCCAAGCATGGCCCGGACATGTTTGGGGTGCTTGTTGAGTAGCTGGGTGTAGATCACTTGGGCTGTGTCATATTTGCCAGTGACTTCTAAGGAGCGAGCGAGTAAGAAGCCCCACTCTGGATGTGTGACAGCGAGTTTGGTTTGAATGGGTTGTAGCAAGGTGGATACCTTGGCAGAGTTTTTCATCGAGACCGCACGAGCCAAGGCAATTCTTTGTACTATCGCTTGTGACTGTTTGCGCTCTCTCAACTTTTGTAAGATCCGATCGGCTCCGGCCCGAATGGTGCTGTCGTTGCCGTAGCTATCGAGTAGGTAGTAAGCAAATCGCACATTGTGCCAGGCAAAGGAAAACTTACCTGTTCGGTAAGAGCGAACAACGTTTCGCAACAAGATGCGGTACTGATCGATGCGATCGTTGATCGCCAGTTGGTTGATGGAGAAGCTCGACTTCTTTTTGACCACGTGGGCTTTGGGCTTGGGCTCTTTGGAGAGCCACCAGACGCCAACTCCGCCAAGAAGGAGAAGTAGGGTCATGCCGTAGAGTACCCCTCGAAAACTCTTGCGTTTGTCCTTGGGGGGTGGAGAGGAGACAACGTCTCTCTCCTCTACGCTTGGAGGGAATGGGGGGGCTGTCTGACTGTGTCCATTGGCAGGGCTGTGCTCTTCTGCAGGTACGGACTGAGAGTTGCGACGCTTCTTGGAGCGTTTCTCCCAACCAACACGCACCTTTACCTTTCGCAACACGTCGATGGTGGGACCAAAATCTTCAAACTCTTCAAGAGGAATCCAGAGAAAGTCGTCGTGGGTACGGGCCAGCTCGTCACCGTTGAGTTTGCGTGACTCTAGGAGTTGCATCACTTCACGCTCTGTAAAAGGACCAAACTCCTTTTCCTTGCGCTGGATATAATACCTCGTCTCCTCTGTCTTTTCTTTCTCGGAAGGCTCACTGACAAAAGACTCTAAGAGATCGGATATCGAGACGGCTTCTTTCTCGGGGGACATGGAGCCCGGAGGTGGCTTTGAAGCAAAGCTAACAGGAGCATTGTTGGTATGAGTTGAGGCTGCGGGAGCAGGGGACAAAAACTCTGTTTGTGAGTGAATCACGTCAACTTGTTGCGGAGCGAGGCTGCTGGTAGATGCCTCTACCAACTCAAAGCCAAGAGGAGGCAGCGCAGGTATGCCTTCATCGGCGTCGTCAAGCATATTGCTCCAGTTGCTATCACCGCTCATCTTGATAAACTTGGAGACTGGAGAGGGTAGATTGGGGATGTCAGGGATGACAGCTCCTGTGGAGTTCTGAAGAGATAACTCCATGGAGGGCGCCAGAAAGTCCGAACTCTCTGACGCATCCATCTCTTCCGAATCAACAAAGTCGAAATCATCGAGTAAATCGTCCAGCCCTCCCGTGTTGGGGTCTTCTCCGTCGAAGCCTAGCTCCCAGACTTCCATGGGAACTTCAGAGGTGGGGGGCTGAGAAGCGACAGAGGCTTGTGGATCTTGAGAGGAAAAGCGGTGTCCACAAAAGGTACATTTAAGTACCTGGTCGAGACCGCGTGGTGAACCATCCCAATCGACTGGGCGTTCGCATTTGGGGCAATCAATGTGCATAACGACCTGATATCCTCAGTGAAGATTAATACTCGGGAAAGCAGAGCTTTCTGCTTTCGAACCAAAATAGATTATACTCGATCATACACGAAACGGGGACTTTTTGCGTAGACGCTCTAATCCTCCCTCATAGGCATAAGCCTGATAGCCCATCTCTTGAAGCATATAAGCGGCTTCGATGCTTTGCATCCCCACCTCGCAAATCAAAAAGTAAGTACTCTCTGTGGAGAGCTGTTCCGGTGCAGAGACAAGCTCTGGCAACGATATGACCTGCGCTTGATGGGGCAGGGCAGGGTGGGGATTCTCACGCATATCGATCCAAATGGACTCTTTGGGGATTTGATCGGTGAGTACATGCAGATAGCGAATCTGATCAGGCATAATCTTCGAAATAGTGAGGCGCTCGATCTGCTCAAACAACGTTTGGTAGTACTCTTGACCACCCATCTTCTCCTCAAAGTCGAGAACTCTTTGAATGGAAGCTGCTGTTGAGGGTTTGCGTGGTGTGATGGCACAGTATTCTTGTACACGCTCGGAAATGACATCACTGCCGATCTTTTGAGCCAGATTAATGATCTCTTGCTTCTCATAGGTGAGAAGAGGTCGAAGGACTGGAGTTCTGACACCGTGTTCAATCGAACGAAGATTGGTCAGTGTTTGTGAGGAGACTTGTGCAATGGCCTCTCCGGTGATCAGCGCTGTGTAGTCGGCACGGTGAGCAAGCAGATCTCCCACTTGGTAGAAAATTCGCTTCAACATCACATTCCAGTACTTGGCCTCAACGTGTTGGCGCAGAGCCTCCATGATGGGCTCGCCCGGAATGACAAACAGTTTGGGGCGTCGGCCAAAGATCCAATGGTTGTACAGATGTTGGAGATGAGCATAGATCGGTCCGCGATGAGTGAGCCCACCCAGCTCAAAGAATAAGTAGTCACAGGGCACTCCCCGACGCATGGCGAGCCAGGCCGCTACAGGAGAGTCGAATCCTCCTGAAATTAGGGCCAAACAGGGAGCCTCAATACCCGTGGGTAACCCTCCTGGTGCTTTGTGCTTGGTGGCATACAGATAGATCTCATCGTCCCGGTGCTCGACATGACAGGTGACTTCAGGATTTTTTAAATTCACACCTTTTGCGTGAGGAAATAACGCCCCACCCAGCTCTTGTTCTACCTTGCGGGTTGAGAAGTTCAAGGTCTCTTTGTTGCGTTTGCAACGCACTGCAAAGGTCTTACCTTCCACATGAGGAGTGAAATAGGGCAAGGCAAACTGAAAGAGATCTTCATAACCCTGATAGGGAATCCGCTCCACCACGGAGAAGGAACGAAGTCCAAAGAGATGAGAGAGCACCTCCATTGCACCTTCTGGCTGCTCTGTGTGTAAAAAGGCTCTTGCCCATTGTTTGTCAACACGGCTTGCAATTCCACGTCGCTTGAGCCCATCTTTGAGATTGTTGACCATACATCGGATCATATGTCGCCGTACGGGCGTTGATTTTAAGGTTAACTCTCCATAACGGAGTAAAAATGTGGTTTCCTTCATTCCGTGGGGGCTCCTGTGTCCACAAATTTCATTCTTTCGCGCAAAAATGTTATAACTTTGAGAGGGCTGTGGCAAGATCTTTATCGCTTTCAGCTTTTGACTTTTCATGACTCACGACCTCATATTAGGAGGGGCTCGCAATCACTGTGGGAGCATATACTTTGGATCAAACAAACACAACGAATAGGATCGGGTGGAGACCAGCACTTGTATGGGCTGGCTTTGTGTTGGCTGGATGTTTGCTTTCACCCTCCATCGCTTTCCCCTGTCCTGCTCACGCTCGGTCTATCCTTCCTCGACCTTTTACACCTCGTCCTGTGACGCGGAAGTTCTCTTTTTTTACGAAGGCTTCCAAGCGTTTTTTGGCCCGAGGACATCGGCCCAAACAGCTACTGGATATCCGTTACAAAACAGGTCGTAACTACTCTCGCGTTGTTGTGCTTGTGTCAGGTCTCTTGAGTGGTGTGGCGGAAGGTGACGCTCCGGCCAAGCCCGGGCAGTCTTTGCCCTTTCGTGTTTTTGTTGACCTCACGCCTTGTGTCCCTCTCCCCTATTGGACTCGCAGAGCCTTTGTGATTGGAGACTCGACGATCCACCGTATTCGAGTGGGGCGCAATACCTTGCGAACCACTCGTGTGGTGCTGGAGTTACGTCGCAAGGTTCGGTATCGTGTCACGATGCTGAAGTCTCCCACACGTATTGTGATCGATGTTGGTCAACTCTTGCCTCCTGTTCCCAACCGTCGAATGCGGATGCCTTTAAATTCTCCACGACGTCCCACGCGACGCAAAGTCATGCCTGGACGTAACTGGCAACCCAAGCGGTCTCGTGGCTCGTGGCGACACAAGAAGGGTCAGCCTTGGGTCATTCGAACACCCGATCCAACGCGACTTCCCTTTCGCTTTCCTGTGAGAAGGATCGCCATCGATGCAGGTCATGGTGGGCGGGAAGATGGTGCTGTGGGCCGACGTTCTCGACTCACTGAAAAGACTGTCACTCTCGATATCTCCAAACGCCTCGTCCGAATGATTAACTCTCGAATTCGCGGTGTGCGAGCATTTCTTGTGCGTCGCCGTGACCGTACGATGTCCTTGTACGCTCGTGTCAACCGAATCAAACAAGGCCGCGCCGATATGCTGCTCTCTGTTCATATCAACTCCAATATGAGCCGTAGAGTGGAGGGGATCTCCACTTATATCTTACATTGGAGTGAGCGTTTTAATGTCGCTCGTATGCTGTCGTCCAATCCCTTGCTGGCCCGCGAAAATCAAGGCGTCAATCCATTGAAATTTCGCTCGGGAGTCAACGCTCTGCTCAACAGTATGCAACTGCGTACGGACCTGATTATGTCTCGCTATCTTGCCATTCTTGTCCAGAATGCTTTAATCCGACGAACCCGTAGAAAATACAAGACACGCAACCTCGGTGTTCGACGAGGTCTCTTTTACCTGCTGTTTGCGGCAGGGGTTCCTGCGATCTTGGTGGAGGCATCTTTCTTGTCCAACCGCAAGGAAGAGAGAAGGTTGAGAACCTCAACCTATCGTCGTCAGCTTGCTCAAGGTATGTTTGATGGTATCGCAAAGATCGTGAAGCTCTCTCGGAAAAGCCTCAAGCGTCGTATCCACCAAAAACTCCCCCGCAAACGCCGACGATAAGGACTCCCCCGAAAACATCGGCGGGACTCCTCCGCAAACGCCGATGATAAGGACTCCCCCGCAAACGTCGGCGGGACCTCCCCATAGACGTCGGCGATAAGGACTTCCCCACAGATGTCGGCGATAAGGACTTCCCCACAGATGTCGGCGATAAGGACAGTGGCAATGATTCAATCGCAACCGACAGGCCTCTGGAATCCAGTTGTGGTT
>JALTMC010000057.1:1416-2006 GCA_027005175.1 Myxococcales bacterium | reverse complement strand
GCTCTTGTAATGATTCGGCGGAAAGAGCATGGAGAGGCTCCAATGATTTTTCTCGCATCCGTGGGAATCGTTGCAACGCTATCTGTCGGATAGCTCCACGCAATCCCTGCTCAAGGCCCTGCTCAAAACCCCGTTGTTCAAAGTATTCGAGAAGTGGATTGTTCTCCATCCAGTTCATATCGATAATCTCCTTAACTTTTGTCATCCCAAAAAAGCGTGCCAGAAAAAGAAGAGCCATTACGACAAGTTCCTGGCGAGTGCCTTCAGAAAGCTCTGTTTTTAGTATAGTATCGTAGAGTTTCTTAATAAAGGGGGCCTTGACGCCTTTCATAAGAGCAGCAAACGGGAGAAGAAAGGGAGGAGCCTCCACAAGAAACTCCTCTGCCTCGTATTTCCCGGGGAGCCAGACTTCCCGCCAACGAACCCACGACTCTACCTGACCTTCAACTTCCATCTTTTCATCACACATGCGAAAAAGTTCGCCTTCAGGCCAAAAGGAAGGAGATCGAGGACTTTCAGCAAGAGATGCAGAAGAAGGCCCCGCTTCTTTCCGAGGAGGCCCGGGCGGAAAAACAGCGGCAGTATCAAAA
>JALTMC010000057.1:0-1406 GCA_027005175.1 Myxococcales bacterium | reverse complement strand
GCTATAGGTCGACTCAAATTCTAAATGGACAAGAAACACTTCTTTGTTTTGACCTATCTTTTGTTCTACCCGAAAAACCCGGTCGCTGAGACGATGCAGCAACTCAACTTCACCACCAACTGACTCGCAATGCTCCACATTCTCAAGTTCACCCAAGAATGAAACCAACTCCTGAGGAAAGCGATCTGCTAGCTTTTTAAGTAACTCATCAAACGGTGTAAAACCACGTTCCTTTTCTTCATGCTCTTTTGTTTCTTGATCTGCTTTTTCCATGACATCTTACTCTCCTCTAGCTTGCGACTATGTTCTGCCAGTATCTGATGAACAGATGTCAACAAACAGCAAGAGATGTTCCAGTTGGTAAGCAAGAAGCATAACAAGCTAAAACCATACAGCATTAAGGATTGAAGAGAGAAAATAAGGATGAGGGAGAACTCAGATCGTGTTCCATATTTAGACAGTTCATCTCCATGTGTCCAAATAGGGGAATCAAGAGAGATATTGGGAAAAAAAAGCTTTGTGGAAGGAGATATATCCCAGAAGATGTCCGAGCCCGTGTCAAAGAGTTGTATCCGAGCATGCGAAGCAGGAGCTTTTCTTTGGAGGGATGAGTGCCATTCAGGTACTCGATGACAGAACCAATTGAAGTCGCCCATGGGTACAACTTCCCACAGGTAGATGAACGCCATCCAGGTGCTCGATGACGGAACCAAGGTTGGCGTAGCAGACCCACGCCGCGCCGGTGCCCCCGCTGGTTTGTAGCATTATCGCTAGAAAATCCCGGTCACAGGACTCAGGCTTGTGACCGGCGACGCCAGCCAAAGGCTAACAAAAGCAGCAGACCGAACCATAGGAAGGTAGAGTTGCCTACGTTGGCCGTGGAACAATTGCATCCGGTGGGAGGTGCAGGGAGGTCGGTATTCGAGGGCTCCGGTTGACTGGCGTCTGGCTCTGGTTGTGGCTCTGGCCCAGCTTCTTTGGTGGTGTTTGTCTTCTCAAAGACAGGCTCATCCACTTTCTCCACAGGTGCAGGTTCTTCTGGGATGGTCTTCTCTTCCACAACTGGCTCTTCACCAGGCAACGTGATGCACTGACCGGCCTGACAACTTGTTCCTGTGGGACACTGTAACTCACTGCATGGATTGGTACAGTACCCACGCCGACAAACCGTCCCCTTTGAGCAGGACACAGCGTCACAAGGGCTCTGAAGACAACCTGTGCCGGCGATGCAGAGACGACCAAACTTACACGAGTTCCCCTTACAGCGTTCTTCACATTTGCCTTCCACACAGATCTGCTCAGGCTTACAAGTCACACTTGCACATGGGTCAGCTTCACAGCCGTTAGCACCACAACGTTGACCCGCTTTGCAGTTGCACGCAGTGGCACACTTTCCGCTCACGTTG
>JALTMC010000056.1 GCA_027005175.1 Myxococcales bacterium | reverse complement strand
AACTTGCGCTCCGTACACCTGGCTAGCACGCGGCACAGCAGCGAAAGACGAGGGTCCACATGGGCGCGAGAGAGGAGCGGTCGCCCATCGTCGAGACCATCCTCGCCCCCTTGATCTTCACCCTCTTTCCCATCCTTGTTTCCTTGCCCCCTCGCCGCACTCTCCACGTCCTCCTTTGAGTCGGCTGCACAGCTAGTGCTGTGGTTTACTGTGACTCCCTCGCCAACTGTCGATTTGGCCTCGTTCGCAGCGTCCTTTCGCCTTCGCACAGGAGGTGGTGAAGTTGCGCCCAGAAGCGCTGCGCGCCGGCGGGCAGCGGGGGTCGAGCAAAGCACCGCGTCGAGAATGACTTGACTTAGTGCTGACAGATCCTCGATCCGCTTGTTGATTCCACATAGGTTCTCCAGCTTGTGGGGGTTGACTTCCACGTCGGGAGCATACGCGACAACTTTGAGCAGCTCTGGCTTGTGGATCGCGAACGATGATCACATGAGAGCACTTTTTGCATCGTATTTTGAGTACTTTTTTGCGAATCTTCTCGTCTGCGATAGAGTATTTCGCGCTGCACTTGTCGCAGATAAATTTCATAGAGCGAACTCTCTCTCTCTCGGTGGTGTGGAGGGTTGCCGCTGCTGGCCTCTGTAAATGGAGGGCTCACACCCACATTCACATCTGATCTATCGTCGCACTACACAACTCTTCTGAATCAACGGTGACCCCACATTTCCCCATCATGGGGAAATGTGGGGCTTCTGAATCAACATTTGACAAGAGATCTAAAATCTTACCGATGCCATAGGGCTCGAACATCATAGCACTAGAGTACATGAACATCAAGAGTTCCTTAACGTGCTACACTCTCCCAAGATCTTCTTGAACTAGAACACAATGGTCATAGTACGGCTCATCCTGTGTCTTTCTGAAACGGAACCTTGCACAACACAACAGGAGCAAAGATGAGTGGGCTAGAGTGTAGGCTGTGGGCTCAGGGTCGTTTGCGACCTGTTGTTGGTGATGCCAGGTTTAAGTAGAGCGTGGGAGGGTTCGAGAGTTCAGGGATGGAGAGGTACCAATGGCCCTGGTTGGAGCGGTGAAGCAGACTGAAGACAGCGCGAGCTTTGCTGCCACTTTCCCAAACCCAGCGTACATACGCCCGGTGTTGTTTCGTGGGTTGCACCACATAAAAGTCGCGAAGGACAACACGCGTGTCTTTGTACTTGAGTGTTACATAGTTGCGCAACAAGGGAATGAGCATCTTTACAGACAACTGTTTGGGGCCAGTGATACGATATCGCAAGGTATATCCTTTTCCGAGATCATACGAACCCAAATACCAATGTCCTTCAGCAGAGCGGTAAAAGGAGCTGCGTAGAGGTGTTTTGGTGTCATTGTTGGAGATGATCCAGTGCGCCCAGGCTCGCTGGTTGTCAGAGTTTTGAAAGGTATAAAGAGCCTGAATTTTGGCTCCGCTGAACCGTCGCGAGTTGGACCTCCAGCTCTGGTCTCTCCAGTATTGTCGCAGCAGTTGTTTTGCGATGTCTGCACTCAGGCGTGGCCCTCCCTTCTTGTGATAAAGAACTTCTTGTGCCGGTCGCTGGTGGAGAATTGTAAGATTCCAGGAGCCATCGGAGGTATAGTGAAACACACTTTGTTGAGGCTTGGGCGGCGGTGTGCCAAGTTTCTGTTGACGCGGTGCTTTTGTGATCCACCGAACCTGTGCAATATGTTGCCCTTTGCGTTGGTACACGTACAGATGTTGGACTCGCAAACGGTCACGTTGTTTGCGTAAATAAGTCTCTAACAGAGTTTTGGCCAAAGCACTGTTGAGGTTTGTGGGGCCTTTGATACGATAGACCTTCCGAAGAGTTGGAGATGCTAGAGTGCGCACGAAGAACCACTTTTGGTCTGTGGAGTATCGAAATAGACTGCGCAAAAGAGGTTTGCGACGACCATTTTCCCACAGCAGCCAGCCTGTTGTAGAGTTGGGCTCTTGCGTTACCGCCATAGAGCGAGGTTGGAAACTTTTTTGGAACAACTTATAAGCCTGCGCCAGCAGGGGCCTCGCGGTCTCCACGGTGAGTCGGGGGCCAGAGGTCGCTGAGAATTGATGTTGTTCCTCTTTTGGTACATGCTCAGCATATCGGACCAAAAACCACTGCCCCTGCGAGGAACGACGAAAACGCGATACAATGACCCATCGTTGAAGTGGTTTTCCTGCTTTCTGCTTTTCCAAGACCCAATAAGCAGAGGCGACTTGTGAGCCGGCCTCTTGGACCACATAGAGTTGCTTAATCGTGACACCTGTAAATCGGCCACGCAGTTGCCAGAATTTTTTGATAAGCTGACGAGCAAGGGTAGCAGTGAGCTTGGAGGGTCCCGTCTCAAAAACACGTGTCTCTTCTTGGTAGACGGACTCAACATGAGCGAGGTGCCAGTGTCCTCGTGCCGAGCGAAAGTACAGACCCTTGCGTGAAGTCTTTCGTTTTGGATCACGCCAGTAGGCGTGAGTGTAATAGGGCTTCGAGGTGTGTGCAAGGTAGGCAATCGGTAGGGACTTTGCCTTCTTTTGACGCAGTCGCAGTCGCTGGTTCAGCAGCTTTTGCGCTAGCGAGAGAGTGAGGTGGGCAGGATCCTTGGCTCGTTTCTTAAATCGATCGATCGTAGTGCGAGGTTGAACCATGCCAAGAACAAACGCTGTGCGGTGAATCAAAGGGTGAATGTTGGGTTGTGTCCACGCCAAATAAATGACACCACCCAGTCCTAAGGTTTGAATGAGACCAATCAATATCCCCACCAACGCAAGGCGACGACCTCTGAATATGTTGGGAGCTAATCTGATTTGTTGTCGGGCTCGGGCTGCAAGAAACCAAACTACAGGTCCAAGGACAACAAAAAATGCAAAGATCAATGCCCAGATCGCACGGGGTTCTGTTCGATCTGCATCATCGATTGGGAGAACAATATCGTTGGCCGAGTGACTCGGTGATTCATCTAACTCCGTCCAAGAATCGGGGATGTATGATTGCTGGACCTCTTGGGAACCGAGCGCTTGGGCGGGTTGGGAGTCCATCCCCGCCGAGGACTCATAAGGTACTGTTGTGTGGCTCGGAGGATGGGATGCATAAGCATCTGGGCTGTGGGATGCATAAGCATCTGGGCTCCCCCTCTCTCCGGAGGATGTGTATGGCATGTCCTGCATCGTATAAGGGCTGCGAGTCACAGCTGTTGCTTCGGCTTGGTCCAGAGCAAAGTCCACAGCTTGCATGGGAGGAAGTCCGTCTGTGGATGAATTCAGTGTAGGGTTCGAGGTGCTCTCTGGATGTGCTGAGCCTTGCCAAGGCTCCGGAGGCAAAGGTTGTGGTGCTGGAGGGTGGACATAAGGCTCAGCGGCCATGCTTGGGGAAGCTGCTCCTGTGGCTTGTTGTTGTAAAGCGGCTACGTCGATAATCGCTCCACAGCTACAAGCAAATTTATAATTGTCTGGATAGCCTGTTGTATCATAACCCTGGCTGCAGGTCGGACATTTGATGATCATGCTGTTTCTTTGCCTCCCGGAACAAAAAACAATGTCTTCTGCCTGCCGTCGAGAGAAGAGGTGAGGTGTGAAAAAATTGTACGATGAAACACAGAATACATCATGCTCCCTGACCTATAGCCACTGACGCTGTAAATATGCCAGCCGACCTGTTTGTGCAAGAGCGAGCAAAGCTTTGTTGATCGCTTGGAGCAAAATCTTACTGTTCTTGTTCACGCCAACACCATACCGCTCTTTGTGGTTGAGTACTCGCTGTATCGTATAAGGCTGTGGCACGCTTCGCAACATATGAACTGCGATCGGTTGATCTGTGACTGCATAATCAACTTCTCCTCGCTCCATGGCGTTGATGATCTCTGAATAATTTCGGAAAAAACGCACAGAGCCATTCAACTTTTGCCCGTTGGTTGTGCCTCGGACCAAAGCAATGACGGGGAGCTTTCGAGTGATTGTGACCTTTTTCAAGATCACTTTATGCGTTTGCAGATAGGCCCGAGAGAAAGAGATGAGTCGAGCCCGCTTTGCTGTAATTGAGAAAGCTGCAACCACCATATCACAGTTGTTCTGTTTCAAACTGGAGAGTCGAGAGCTTGCATTGATCACTGTCCAGGATATACGCAGGTTCTTTTTGTAGAAAACACTGAGTTGTACCCTGATCTCACGAGCGAGCTGGATATCAAATCCAGTTAATACACGATTGCCAAAGTGCCCAAACGGCGGGATGTCAGCGCGAACACATACTCGTAAGAGCTGGTTCTTTAATATATGACTCAACGTGCTTCCTTTGGCTGGAGTGGGAGATGACGGGGAATCAATGGTATACAAGGGAGGTGGCAGAATGGAACCTGTAGAGCCCACTAGCGGCCGGGAGGTCGGAGTAGCCTGTCGCACAGGAGAACGTCTTTGCTGTGATGGACGTCGCACAGGAGAGGGGGCTTGTGCAGCTCTGGGGGGGGGCTTCTCTCCTGTTTTGTGAGTCGAGCCTTTGCTTTGGGCGAATACAGGATATGTCAAAGCTACACACAGACTCACAAGTAGCACGATTCGAGTCATTCTAGCTCCTTTTCGAAAGGAAGGAGAACATTCTTGCCGACTGTCACAACACAAGATAGAAAGAGTTTGCATTCCCACCATTTTGTTGTAGGACAGAGATTGTATTGGTGGGTATTGATATACAAGGAGCTACGCGCATGTCAAGGAGGTCAGAGGCTCATCGCAGCCAACAAGCAGACAAAATGATTGAAGAACCCTGGACCGAAATCCCGTATTTCTTCACCGAATATTGGGGCTCTTTCACCACAGCAGTTTGTGTGAACCCTGCGATGTCACAAGAGATTGAAACTGCTCTCACTCGGCGAATCGAACTTGATGGAAGTTACTTTGTCTACCGTCACTTGCAATCCGAAGATGCTATCGATCTGACAGGATGGCTTACACAGTTACTCCCCACCGTGTGGGGCCCCATGGCTGATATCGCCCGAATCTCCCTCATGTTGCGTGTCTCATCTTCAACGATCTGTCTGCCTGATGGAGCACAACGCAATGTCGTTGCCCGTCGCTTCCCATGTCCTATTCTGTTTCACTTCGAACCCGACGACGATTGGCGAAGATGGAGCACACAACATCGATACCTGCTCGGAAATCTCGTAGAACTCTACCCCGCACAAAACGGTCAAGAGGAACTTGCTGTCCTATAAACTTGTATGTTAAACTCACCCAAGGCTGTGTGGCAAGATCCAAAAACAAGGTCCCTTCCTTCTCCTTGCACGTATGGGCACATCTTCCAATGTCGTGTTGGGCATGTAGGCATATCTTCCGACGTGGTGTTGGGCATGTTGCCGTATCTTCCGACATAGTGTTGGGCGTTGGGTGTGCTCTCGAACGCTTTTGCGGTATGGTGTTGTTGCTTCGTGGCTCTATGGGCTTTGGGTTTGTATGGATCTGTATGGATCTCGGGTAAAACTGGGTGGTTGTTACGATGTTTCAAATTTGGATTCGGTCTTTGCTTCGCTTTGTCGTTCCTGTGTGGATCGGAATTGGTTTTTGTTTGGTGTCTACACCAGGTCATGCCTTTAATCGGGCAAAGAATTCGGCGGGTAAGGAGTTGTTTTGGCCGCGAACCTCTACTGTTGCAGTGGTCAAGTTGCACATACAGCAACCAGGTCTTGGGGATTACTTTGCGGCCAATCCAAAGCTTGGCTCCCCTGAGTCTGAGGTGGCTGCGATCCAGGCGGCCTTCTTTGCTTGGACTGCGGTGACCTGCTCAGACGCTCGGCCTGTAGGCTTGAGTGTTGTGTTTCAAGGGCGTCTAGCCAATGCCAAGGTTGGATATGACTCTACCTGTACGGGCTGTAATCAAAGTGTGGTTGTTTTTGTTCGAGGTCGAGGGGCTTGGCGTCATAACGAGCAGGTGTTGTCCAAAACAACGGTGACCTCCAATCCTACCACTGGAGCGATCCTTGATGCGGATATCGAGATCAATGCGACTGGCAAGTTTGCTTTCTCAACACAGGTTCGAGTCCAGGAGAATATTCGATGGGATCTGCAAAATATCATGACGCACGAGGCCGGGAAGTTCTTGGGGCTTGCAGAGTCTTCTGACCCCAAGTCTACCATGGCCGCCAAAACCAGCAGTGGCGATCTCTCGTTACGCTCGCTTGAAACGGACGACATCAACGGGATCTGTACGATCTATCCTCCCGATCCCAATGCTGCCAAAATCCCAACCTATCAACAGACCAAAGCCACTCGCGACTTGGGTTGCTCTTCTGTCACTGAGGCCATTCCTTCTCTGAGCTTGGGCTTCTTTCTTTTGTTGCTCTTCTGGGGGTATTCTCTGCGCTTCCGGTCAACTTACTCTTCGTAGGAGCTGGTGCACTTCTGTACGGTCGCGTAAGGTTCCAAGAAAACTACTGGTCAACACACCGCTCTCACGTTGCTCTGCGTGTCGCAGCGACATACACATTTGCCGGGCCTGCATCACACAGCCTGCGCCTTTGGCGTTGAGGTGCTCCATTAAGGCTTCAGCGATTTGATGGGTGGCTGTTTCTTGTAAGGTGAGTCGATGGGTTAGACATCGTACCAATTCACCCAGTCGAGAGAACCCTACTATCTCTTGGCTTGGGATATAAGCGAGGTGTACCTTGCCAAAGAATGGCAACAAATGATGTGGGCAGATACCATGACAATCGATATTGTGTACAACGACTAATCCATCGTCTTTGGTTGGGTAGCGGTCAGACAAGATGGTCTTGGGGGAGAGTTGGTATCCATCAAGTAGATCGCTGAGCCAGCACTCCGCCACACGCTGTGGTGTCTCTCGAAGTTGTTCATGCTCCATGGAAAGACCTGCGGCAGTCAGGAGAGCGGCGATGCTCTCCTCCATCTTTTTTTGATCCGGTGGACGGACGACTTGAGGCATATCGTCCCGATCTTTGGTTGGATGGGTCATCTACTTGTTCCTTGAAGTTCGTGGAGGTGGTGGCACTGAGACACTTTTGCGGATGACCCAGTTCATAAGTAAATAATACTTTTCCAGATTTCGAAGCTTTAAACCTTCCTGGCGTCGTGTCTTAATCGCCTTTCGGTTGTACTTGTATGTCAGTCTCGCTAGTACAGGGAACTTGCGAAACAAGCGGCGCAGTCGATCTCGCCCGTCTTGTCCGCGTTGTTGGCTTTTTTCTCTCTGGTATAGATCGTAAAATTGGATGCGTAGCCATCGAACTTTCTTGCGCTCTGAAGAGGTCGGGGGAGGCTGCATGGTCGCCAAACGTAAATTGTCGGAGGAGGAACCTGGACATGCTGTGAACTGCACTGTGATCCAGAATATTGCAACACTGTAAAATAATCGTGTTAGGGATAGCGGGCCTTGCACTGTATACTCCGAGCCGAGAACATCACTTTCACTTGTCAAGTCCGAGCACCCACGCTGAACGTTTTCCTTGACTGTCTTTTACTCAAAACACCATACTTGATTCCTCACATTTGTGCCAATCTTTTGGTCCCTCTTCAGGGAAAGGAATTTTCTCATGGGCGTTTTTCAAGTGATGGAAGAGCACACTTTTCGAGCATCACATCAACTGCAGTTGCCTGATGGCTCTTGGGAGCCTCTCCACGAACATGAGTGGCTGTTGCGCGTCTTTGTTCGTACTGAAACCCTTGATGACCAACAGCTTGTGGTCGACTTTCTCGATCTACAAGCGTACTTCAAAGAAATTCTCGCCTCGTATCACAACAAAAATATTAATGAGCTTCCACCGTTCTGTGACGGAGTTAATCCTTCCGCAGAATATATCGCATGGTGCTTTTACAATGAGTTAGCACCCCTCATCGACGACACTCGTGTCACTCTGTTTCGAGTGGAACTCCGCGAGGCTCCTTCTTCTTGGGGTATCTACAGCATTGAATAGTTTCGAGATAGGAACTGCTGGTCATAAGTCGCGACTCTTCTGGAGGTATGTTATGAGGTGGCTCCGAATGTGTATCCTTCTGGAGGCATGTTATGAAGAGGCTCCGAATGTGTATCCTTCTGGAGGCATGTTATGAAGAGGCTCCGAATGTGTATCCTTCTGGAGGTATGTTATGAAGAGGCTCCGAATGTGTATCCTTCTGGAGGTATGTTATGAAGAGGCTCCGAATGTGTATCCTTCTCTTGGTGCTGGGAGGGCTTTGCTTGAACTCCTTTACAC
>JALTMC010000055.1 GCA_027005175.1 Myxococcales bacterium | reverse complement strand
CCCAAACAAACTCTTAAATTCGGCGCAAGAAGAACACCTGAAGAAAACCATAGAGACCCCAACAAAACCACCTCACCCCACATTTAAAACCGACCCAGACCCGCTCTCTCAAACACTATCCGAAGCGCCCGAGTCCACAGAAACCTCCAAAGAGCCCCCCCCATCTCCTGACACCACAGAAACCTCCAAAAGCCCCGCAGTTACCGACACAAAAGAATACTCCAAAGAGTCACCCCAATCTCCTGACACCACAGGGGTCTCCGAAAGCCCCGTAGTTACCGAAGCCACAAAGTCCTCCAAGGATCCCGTATCTACCGAAGTTATAGAACAGTCCGAGGCACTGTTCGAAGCCCCGAAAACAGAGCAGATGCCCATCATTTCATCTTCCGTACCGCAAGGAACAGACCCCTACCACCTCGCAGTATCAGAAGACGAGAAGGATTCCTCCTTGGGTTCCTCCTTATTGAGGTCGAAGAAAGCCTCATTTCCAGAGGTCTCCCCCTTCACACCTGTTGTGAAAGAAGAAGATGCAGCTGCTACCATGCAGCTTTCGGTACAAGATATCGTTCAGGCAACAGAAGCACACAAGGAGCAACAAGATCCGAGTGACACCATGCAGCTTTCAGTGCAAGATATCATTCAGGCACCCGAAGCACGCAAGGAGCCGCAAGATCCAAGTGACACCGCAGACTCGGGTTCTGACGATATCCTTTGGACGCCCCAAGAGTTTCAAGACAAACAGAAGGTCGAAGCTCAAACTGCAGAGCCAGAGGAGGTTCAACCTTCCAAACAGGAGGGTGGATTCGAAGGAGTGGATATGACTCTGACGAAGCATACATTGGAACAGAAGCCAACAACGCCCACTCCCCAACCCGTTGAAAAGAAGTCACCATCGGAAACCCTATCTTGGGACAGTCAGGCAAGCCTTGACGCAGCAGGGTCCCTTTCCCCTCAAGAAGATATATTCAAGGCAACAAGCGATGGTCACCATTCTCTTGTCCAAGCTTCGACAACACAAGCAGCAGAGTCAGAGTCCTTGCCATCAAAGGATGGCATGGATGCACCTGTAACATTGGCAACTCCAACGGTACCTGCAGAAAAGATCCTGGATCTCGTCCCCTTTCAAGAGAACTCGGAAGAGGCCATACAGGAAGTCGAAGGAGAAGAACCGGTAGATCTTATGGATGCTCTCGTTTCCGAAGCCCCCAGAGACCTTATGGATGCAGTAGTGTCCCCAACCAAGGCAACTCCAATATCGGATGATGCTCTGCATACGATCACAGCAAATACGACAAAAGAGCCCGCCCCCTCAGAGTCAGTTCAGGAGGCAGAAGAGCTTGCGACCACTGCAGAATTTGTGGACTCCAACCTCTCTGTAGAAAAAAGCCAGAATATGGAAAGCTCTGCCAAAAAAGACAAGGTCATGGCTCAAACGATGATGTATGGTGGGTCTGAGATCAGCGTGGAGTCTGTCAAGCAAGCGGCCGAGGAGCTACAACGCTCCCAAAAGAAAGAGAAGCTAAGCCATACACTAGAGCAGATAGAAAGCGACTCGGACTTCTCCCCAACAGAAACACTCGAAGAACCCATTCCCACACAAAGAGTTGAGAAGAAAAACGCCATCACAACCGACTTCTCCAAGGAAGCACAGGAGACAGGGGCTCCCACATCCAAAGAGTTGGTTCCTGAATTGACTCCTCCTGCTACAGAGAGCACTCCTCCTGCTACAGAGAGCACTCCTCCTGCTACAGAGAGCACTCCTCCTGGTCACTCTTCAGAGGAAAAGAAGCCACAGAAGCTAGAAGAGTTGTCGCGTACGATGGCTTATGACAGTCCTCAGATCAGTGACGTGATGAAGGAAGTACTGGCTCGGCAACCCCCCCATGTGACGATCCAAGAGGCAGATAGCCAAGAGGCTGTAGAAGCATTCGCAAAAGCATCTTCTTTCGACACACTGTCCGAAGAAACGCAGAAGGTAACCCTTCGTGATGATGAAGTCCCCCCAGCACCTCCAACAGAAAATCCCATGCCTGTTGTAAAGCCAGAGGACTTTCGGGCTCCAGTGATCATCGACTCCACGGAGAAAGCATACAAAAAAGAGGCCAACTCTGCAGCAACCATCGCTTTTGGTGAAGACGATCTCAATGAGGCCCTCCATCAGGTCTTAGAACATTCGAGACAACAAGAGAAAGCAACCACAGAGGCTTCCCTCCAAAAGAGAGAAGAGAGGAAGCGACTGAAGAAAAAAGGAGGGAACAACCTGGTCCGGGATACAGTCGTAGATCTGGATCTGGCACTTGATCCTGAAGAACAACCTCGACCGACCTTTAAGATCGCAATCGAAAAGCCGAAAACGACCGACACTGCCGTCGCTACTGCAGCAGCAAGACCCACTGCTGAAACGCCGAAGAACCAGCCCCAGACACAAGAGTTTGGCCCTCCTATGGCCGACTTTGGCACCCTCTCTCAAGATAAGATTCAACAGGTCGGCTCCTCCTCTACGGGCCGTCATCTCAGCTTTATCATGTTGGGCATTGTCGTCATTCTACTCGGCATTCTACTTTGGCTCTTGTTCGTAAACTAACACACGCTCTATCACTCTCTGTTCAGTATCACTGTAGGTAATCCTACAAGAGGTATATTTTCATCTTGGGCTTGGATCTCGTTGTTACTGCAAGAGAAACAAGTTGCCGAAATACCCCAAGTTATTAAATTCTTTTCTTACCATTTGTAGCTTCCAGACTCTGTTGCAAACGGTAAGCCAGTTCGTTGTTAAGAGAGCGATGGTTGGCCTGAGCTTCTTCCACGAGTTGACGATGAAGTTCTGGAGTCAGACGTAAGGTTAAGCGCCCTGTGTAATTTGTTTGGCTTCGTGCTTTTTCTTGGATTCTCTGTATCTCCTCTTTTGCTGTCGTAAAGCTGCCACAACTCTCACATTCCCAGTATTCAGAGCCATGAATCGTTACTGTGCGACTGCCCCTTTTCATTGTGATATCTCTTGTCTTTTTCACATACTCCCCGGAGCACTCTGCATCATCACATGCCAGTCCTGCTTCTAGCTCTGCTTCACTCGGATGGGAAAAAAGTCTTTGCTCTTCTTTTGACATTATCCTTCATCCTCTTTCGCTGTTAGGATTCGAAAGACCTGGAAAGTTCCTTTCACTATCTTACCTGCTACGTAAAGAGAGCGTCCTGTGTCGGAGTCTCCCAAGATAGTATAAATCCATCGAGGATGTCAGCGAATACAGCGTCGGGCGGTGCTTCCGTTACCACTGATAAGAACACAGTCAAGAACACGACCACCAAAACGTGAGCGTGGTTTATACCCTGAAGGACATCCACATGTGTAAGTAGCTGGACAGTTGTTGTTGTTGTTGCACAGAACTACACAAACACCGCCCTGAAGAGTACTACAGGTCCCATCGGTACGAAGTTGTCTTGCGCCACAGTCACGTTGTGAGTTGGTACAGGTTTTCCCCATATCGATAAATCCTTTGCAGGTTCGGGCCGTCCCTGCATAATCGGGCCAACAGAAATTGGAGAGTCGCGGGAAAGCAAAGCTGCCGCAGCGGAAACCTTGTCCACAATCACTGTTTTTTCGACACTTCTTCACACAGACTTTCTCTTTGTATCCGGAAGCAACGGAAACATCGCGACATTCGTGATTTTTCGCGCAATCCGACGTTTTTGAGCAGGCCACACATTGACCTTTCTCACTGGGCTGATAACAGGTCAGACTGAAGGTATCACACTTGGTCTTTTTGGCATCTTTGCAATCCGTATCCTTACGACACTCAATACAACGGTTGGACTTATCACAGACACCGTTTTTACAGTCGCTATCTTTGGTACAAGCTACACATTTGTTGTTGCTGGTATTACAGATCGGTGTGCTTGTCGTGGCACTACAATCCGAGTTTGTGCGACAGCCCGTCACACACTGTCTGCTTTTGTTACAAAGGAAGCCACGACGACAATGTTGATCAGGATTTTTCGGATCGAGAGTCGGATCACAGGCATAGCAGCGTTTCTCCTTCGTATCACAGACAGCACCTGCTGAGTTGGTAAAGGAGCTGGTGCTACAGTCCGAGTTTTTCTTGCAACCGCAAGTCTTGGTGGTGGTATCACACTTGGGTCGTTGGGCAGCAAAGGCAGTTCCGTACTGTCTAGCGCTGCAGTTGCTGTCTGAAAGACATTGCACACACGCACGTGGCGAAGCTTTGGTGTCACAAATTTCGTGGGTGTTGCTTCGACGATCACAATCAAAGTTATTGTTACAGGTCAAAGAGCACTTGTTGTTCGTACAAGTCTGACCATTGGGACAATCACTGGTAGAGCGACAACCTGCGACACAGGTGAGCTTCGTTTTATCGCAAATAAAGCCTAAAGAGCAGTTGGTGTCGGCGCGACAACCTGTGCGACATTTGCTAGAGACACAGAGATAGGTCGTCCGACTTGCATAGGGAGGTGCTTTGTTTGGAGTGGTGCAATCTTTGTCTGCCGTACAATTGACACACTTGTTGCTTGTACATTTGAAGCCAGATGGGCAGTGTTTTTTAGCATCAGTACATTCCACACACTTACCGGATAAACAAGCGGGAGTTGGAGCTTTGCAGGCACGATCTGAAGTGCAACGGGTGGTGACACACTTGTTATTCAGACAAGTTTGACCCGCTTGACAATGACTACTGGCAGTGCAATCCACACACTGTTTGGAGGTAGTATTACAGAGCTTGGGTTTGCATTGTGCGTCATTGGAGCAGCCCACATTGACGCAGAGATTGTTGCGGCAAGCTTGTAGGGCTTTGCATTCCGAGTCTTTGGAACAAGACACACACTTGTTTTTGACACACACAGGAGCAGAGGAGCTGGTGCAGTCTTTGTTGGTCCCACAAGAGCCCGGCTTTGGCACACAAGAGTGATTGCGAATATCACACAGTTGCCACGTAGCACAGTGAGTATCAACAACACACGCATAACAAGTGCCACTACTCAACTCACAGCGCTTTTTGGATGCATCTCTGCAATCAGCATCTGACTTACAGCCTGTGCGGGGAACACATCTATTTTTCACACAAAGAGGCTTCTTGGGATCTTTGTTGCAGTCATTATTCTTCTGACACTCTGGTGGAGCGGGGACGCACTTATTCTTGGAACAAATAGGCTTGGGCGCTTTGCAATCTGTATTGCTCTTACACTCCGGTGGAATGGGAACACACTGACCTCGCAGACAAACAGGCTTACTTGGATCTGCCTTCTTGCATTCTTCATCGGTACAACCCGCTTTCTTTTCGCAGTTTCCATTATTGCAGATCAGACCTGTTGCACAATCAGCATTCACTCCACAGGGAGAACATACAAAGCTATCACACTTCGACTTGGCAGGATCTTTGCAGTCAGCATTGACCTTACATTCCGCAGGCTCACACTTATTCTTTACACAGCGAGGTTTGGCTGCATCTTTGCAATCACCATTTTGAAAGCATTCGGAGCCACTGGGCTCACACTTGCCGTTTTTACACAGAGGGGTTGGTGCCTTGCACTCCGCATCGGAACGACACCCCGGCTTCGCTGTACACTTTCCTTTCACGCAGACGGGTGTCGGAACGGAACAGTCGCTGTTTTGAGAACATTCATCTTTTTTGGGCACACAAGAGCCATTTTGGCACAGAGGCTTCGCAGGATTACTGCAATCCAAGTCGCTGGAGCACTCCACAGGTTTGGACTCACATTGGTTATTCTTACAGAGAGGCTTGGCAGGGTCCTGACAGTCGTTGTCGCTCTTACACTCCGGTGCAACCGCATCGCAGATGCCATTCACACACTTCGACTTCTTGGGGTCTGGACAGTCGCCATCCCCCTGACAGGATTTTTCATTGCTACACTGACCATTGAGGCACCACGGCTGTGCAGGATCTTTGCAATCGTCATGAGATTTACAGCTTGAAGCGGGCTGCTCTGTGGAAGAGTTCTCCGTGACTGTCCCACTATCTCCCCCTGCCGCACCTTCTGCTGCTGAGCCATCAGGCCCCCCTGTGGTAGGAGGGCTGCAACCCACTGCCAAAACAAACAAAAAGATCGTACAAAGTCCTGCCAGCCAAACGTGTCGCAACACCTTTTGACGAATACCTGTTCTCATTCCATACTCCTACATTTTATGCATCCAATACAGACCGGTAGAGAGCCTCCATTGGGTGACAAAGGAAGCACTCCCCCGGACAGTAACCATTGAAGTCCAACGATTCTCTCTCCAAGAGTACATACACGCACAAAGCTTAACTTGTTACGTTCAAAAGATGAACAAATTTACCACAACTCAGCTTGTAATACGAAGTCCACATGAACAGTGTAGAAAGAGGAACACTTCAGTCGATGGATGAGATGCAGTTACCTTGCTGTGCTATGTATGCCAATTACCCGGACTTCGTATTACATGACTCACTTCGGATCATTGATAAGCATTCTTCTGCGAGCGAAAAGCGACATGCGTCTGGATTAAGGCATGTTCCCATCAAAGGATGGACAGACAGCTTCACCTTTAATTTTAAAAAGCCTGCGCATTTTCCAGCATCGCCTTCGGCACGATATCGCAAAAGAGAGTGTCGGTTGTCCTTGTGATTTCAAACAGTGCCTCACACAAATCGCCAGCAAAGTCGCGCATTGTTTTGACACTTGCAAAGGCCATCGCGCTTTGGAGAGTTCACGGATCCTTGGAGCCGAAAGAGTGTTGGGCCTGATAGGTTTGGGACGGGGTGCATTTGGATCGTCCCAACCTCGTCGATGTCTGGGCTCAGGAACATCACGTTTTGGTGTCACACGTGTGTCGGGCACAATGGGCTGTGAGCGATCTCTTGGTGAGGGAGGTTGCAAACGTGGAACTCTCCCTCGACGAGGACGCTCAGCTGAAAGGCCAGCATCCTGACCCAAAGGAACATCGCTCCCCGATGACGCTCGAAGAGGAACTGTCCGCTCACCCGCTCGTTTCTTGGGCGGTGTTCGACGATGGGTTCTATCAGGCAGATCTTCCCCTGTGACTTGCTCGTACCAAGAGAGCAACACATCATGACTTGGAGGCCAATACCAAGCCCCCACACCTCCGACAAGAAAGAGCAGCGCAACAAGCACCAGCCAGCGTCCTTTTCCCGAAGTGGATGGGCTCGCACGCCATTGGGGTGACGCTGCGGAAAGCCCAGAATGTGAGGTGGGTGCAGACGAAAACTCATCACCCGAGGGCAATGGCGCGGACTCTCGATGAAATGCATCTGTACTGACAATAGGCTGTTGCCTCACAAAAGCGGGCTTTGAAGGCAATGCAGTGTTCGAGTGAGGCCAACGGTTTTGCGTGAAGGCATCACCGTATGTATCTCCCACCAGATTGTTCATGGCGAGTGCCATATCAAGAGCACTTGCATAACGATCCACAGGGTCTTTCTGAAGGCACCGCTCGATCACAACCTGCAGATACTGTGGGATATTTGGATCGACGATGGAGGGAGGCGGTTTGTGAACATGAGAAAACAAGACCACATAAGAGCCCTGCTGTTCATCCGTGCGCGGATAAAGAGGCTGCCCCACAAGCATCTCATACAAGATGGTTCCCACAGCATAGATATCGCTGCGTACATCCAGGGATGTACCCATAATTTGTTCCGGGCTCATATAGTCGGGTGTGCCCAAAATGGTCCCGGTATTGGTCAGCCGTTGGTCACTGCTCTCCTCAAGAGCAATGCCGAAGTCCGTAATTTTCAGATTTCCTGCCGAATCCAAAAGCAGGTTGGAAGGCTTGAGATCGCGATGAATGACGCCTTTGCTGTGGCAATAATCCAACCCCGCGAGCAGCTCCAAGGTCAAGCGGTGAGCCTCTTGAGGCCCCACACTCTTGTCCTGACGTAACTTCTGATCCAGATCGTTGCCCTCTACAAACTCCATCACGAGGTAATAGGTGGCTCCCTCAATCAAAAAGTCCTCAATCCGCACAATGTGTGGATGGTCGAGGGCCATCATGACTTTCGCTTCCCGCTTAAAACGGGTTTGAAAGTTGGGAGTGACAGCCAACTCTGGATGCAGCTGTTTGATGGCGTAGCGACGCCCCGACACCCGAAGGTGCGAGGCGACAAAGACTTGGCCCATCCCTCCTTTTGTGAGAGCACGGTCCAAACGATATGTGTTGTTGAGTACAGTACCAACCATAAATTAATTAATCAGCGAGACTGGTCTCGACCTCGT
>JALTMC010000054.1:3610-8232 GCA_027005175.1 Myxococcales bacterium | reverse complement strand
ACGTGAGTCCGTGGCGAACCCGTAAATGCCGGACTTTGGGACGTGAGTCCGTGGCGAACCCGTAAATGCCGGACGTTTGGACGTGAGTCCGTGGCGAGCCCGTAAATGCCGGACGTTTGGACGTGAGTCCGTGGCGAGCCCGTAAATGCCGGACGTTTGGACGTGAGTCCGTGGCGTTTGTATCGTGCGTTGGTGCCTGGGAAAACGGTTCCCGCTACTGTCTTCTTCCTTCTTCTGCTTTTTCTGGGATGTAGGGTAGGCTGAAGTGAGGATCATCGGGATGGTATAGCACGTAGATATCTTCGCCCAGTTTTGTGATCTCTTGAATCTCGCTCATCCGCATGGATGAGTATGAGTCTTCGTAGTCTTGTCCATCAATGGAGTAGGTCCAGTTGAGGCGAATCGGCTGCTGGCCTGCAACTCTCATGTCTGGGCTGTTGTCCACAAGGGTGAGTTTGGCTGGGGCTGGGAGTCCCGTTTCGTAGGTCTTGCGGCGCTTGCGTCGTGGTCCAATACCTCGCATAATCCAATAAACCCCCATGGCTAGCAGTGATAGGATCACAAACATCACGATATACAGTATCGTGTCTGTGTTGCCCTTCATCTGCTTTAATCCTGCAATTCGTGAGAACCGGGGTAGGTAACGGCTGAACTCCACCTGGATCTTTTGGCTGACTTTAAAGGCCGGTTTGCTGTCAGGCTCCCACAAGAACTGAACTCCACGAAAGCTTTGATGATTGTATTTGTACTGAAACTTGTACGCATACAATGTGTAGGGTTTGCCCTGCACTGTGTTGTTGCGGCTTTTTTGCTTGGCCATGATATAGCCAGGTGCCTTTGTATAGCCCCATTGGCTGCGGATCATCACATTGGCTAACGAGCTGCGAAGTAAAAATGTCGATGGCAAAAGCACAAGGCCCGAGACCATGACTGGAATGATGGAGTAAAACAAATGAAGTTGCTCTATCGCCTTCAAACGATAGTAGATCTTACGAGCCGTTTCGGATGGGCGTCGAGGGGCTGCTGGAACAGATGATATAGATGTCATGAGTCTTTCTGAATTCTGGGTTCTGGGTTCAAGCAGAGTGGGAGGCGCGGTGCTTTCTTCGTTGGGTTAGCAGGAAGAGGCCGAACAGGAGAATCAACAGACCTGTGGGTAGGTTTGGAGACTGGGTTTGGTCACAAGAGCATCCTTTCAGTTCACACTCGATCTTGCAAACGCCTTTGGCGTCGCACACTTCTTTTTGTTGTTCGGGTGGGCATAAGGTGTTGGCTTGGCGACAGATACCGGCTTGGCATATATGCTTGGGAGGACATCGACAGTCTGACTCACAGGTGGAGCAGTTCTCGCCAACGTTGATCTCACAAACCTTATTTCCACAGATGTCGACAGTGCCATCGGAGCGGCAGACCCCTGCTTTGCATTGTCTGCCAGCACCACATGCGCAGTCAGCAGGACAAGTTTCGCAATTTTCATTTGTGTCACAGGTGTTGTTTCCACAACTGTCCGTGGCTTTGCAAGAGCCGTTTTGACAGGTCTGTCCAGCAGGGCAGGGACAGTCGGCAGCGCAGTTGGAGCAGGACTCATTGCTCTCACATGTACCGTTGCCACAGGAGCTGTTGGATGGGATACATCGAGCATTTTTGCAAGATGTACCAGCTTTGCAGCTACAATCTTTGACACAGTTTGAACAGTTCTCACCATCATTTGTGTCACAAACGTTGTTGCCACATTTGTTTTCCCGGCATTGATCTCCCAGGCACTTTTGTCCTTTGGGGCAGGAACAGTCTTTGGCACAGCTTGAGCAGTTCTCATCTTGTTCACACGTACCATTTCCGCAGGTCTCATTTCCGACGAGACAAACTCCTTTGAGACATCGTTCTCCTGTGCGGCATCTGCAATCATCGGCACAGTTGGAGCAGTTTTCCCCTTGAGCCGAGTCACAAACTTGGTTGTTGCAGAGGTCGGGACAAGAGGGACCGCTACATACACAGAGCTTGATTTGATTGGGTGCGCTTCCTACAGTGCGGCATGTCCTTCCGACTCCACAGCTACCTTTGGGGCCACATTGACAGTATCTCAGGTTGGTGCTGCTCTGGTTGCAGGCTCCGCCACTTTTACAGCCTTGGCTGAGAGAACAGATCTCAACGCAGTACCCCGATAAGGCGTCGGGGCGAAGGAGAACACAGGTGAGCTTCTTGTCACAGCGAAATTGCAGATCATCGCAGGATTGACCTATGCCACGTGAGGCTGTTCCGATGCAAACACTTGCCCCTGTGGTGATCTTTTGACAGGTTGTTCCCAGCGGGCATTTACCGGGATTACAGGGCTGGACACATCGGTTCCCCGATGATGTTCTCAAACACTGTAGTCCTTTTTTGCAGGGTGCTTCTCCGCTACAAGGTGCAAATTGAACTTCACCATCAATCGACTGACAGATGCCTTTGTTACAAGTCTGTCCAAACGGGCAATCTGCGTTGTTTCCGCAAGGGCAGAAGAAGGGGTTGGAGGGGGTACATACATTGCCTTTGTTTGCAGTGGGTATACAGTGCAGGTTTTTTGGGCAGAGAGCACCGGCATTGCATTCAGGAGCACAGTACTTTTGACCGGGGATGCGCTCCACGCACTTGTGGGATGGGGCGCAGTCCTTATCCACAGAGCATTTTCGGTTGCATTGTTGCGGAGAATAGGGCGGGTTAGGGGCGATACATACTCCTTTGGCTCTCAGGCACTTGCCGCCACCGCAATCGGAGTCTTTCGTGCATTTCACATCAGGGCACTGGCTTGTGATGGGCGTACAAAGATCGGTATTGCCGACAGTGCTGCAGCGATAACCCGAAGGACAGCAGGATTGTACACAACGTTGCAAGCATCGTTTACCCGCCGGACCATTGACACATTGGCTGTTTGGAGCGCAGCTTTGATCGGTTGTACAAACCTTGCAGGTTTGTGCTTGTAGGGCATTGCTTAGCTGGCAGGTGCCCGCTTTGCAGGTTCGACATGGGCCACACTCTGTGCTGGTCTTGCATTGGTTTGTTGTGGGGTAAAGGGTGCAAATCGCATTTTGGTCGTCGGCTCCGAGTCCTCTGTAGACAGGACCTCGCCCTCGAATCGAGAAATACATCACCGCTGTGGATAGATGACTGTGGCCTAAACCCAAGGTGTGACCGATCTCATGAATCGCTGTGGCTGCCAGGTCCAAGTCGATCTTATCAACATTGGGATGTGCTCCCCAGGATGCACCGGGCTTGGGGTTGAAGACGATATCACCGTCCGTTAAAGCACCTTTGGAGTTGGGAGTTGGGTTGGAGAAGGCCAAAACCCCCTTGCCAATGCCTAGCTGTGCCCACTCTTTGTCTGTTGGTAAGTACAACACCACTTTCTTGTCGAAGGGGTTGGGCTTTGTTTTACTCACACCCAAAAACTTATGTTCAAACGAGGTACAAGAGGCATTGGACCAGGCATTCCACACTTTCTGAAATGTATCTGTAATGACAGCACCATTCAGTTTGGAGAACCCAGACTTACCGGCCATCCCATTGAGGTTTATTGTCCAGGATACGGGCATCTTCGGCCAATGGAATCCATAAATACCCCGGCATTTGTTCTGGCTGATACACACAGAAATCCTGGCAGACCGAGGATCACAGCAGGCATTGTTCCCACCTGCGTTGGTGATCGTGGCACGACAACGGCGACCGGTTTGGTTGCAGGCACCGTTGACAAAGATCTGATTCCAGGCTTGTGTTGTGTCTGGTGTACTTAATATCCACACGGCAGACAATATAATTGCACAAAGAACAATATTTTTTCGTCGACCGGGGGAGGGGCTTCCGGCCTCGGTGAACCGGGCTCTGTCTCGCATAATGGGGCTCCAAGGAACAAATGTGTCAATTCATAGCAGTCTTTTGCATCTTTTGTATACCATACAATATGACTACCCGACAGTTGACTCTGACAGTACACTCAAAATTGAGGAATCGGGCGTTCCAAGAGTGAACACTCCTTGGGGTGGAAAAAGGTGGGAAATGGTTGAACCTCATCCCAAGATCCTCAACACGTGAGGATAGATCTACAGGAGTCTCTTGGTGCGGAGTCTCTAAGCGTAGGAACTTACTCTCATACGTTCTCAACAGAGAGGAACTGTTGATGCAAAGGACCGACGTTGGACAGCAGGGTCCTGGGTTCGTTATCTGTAGGGAAAAGCGAGAGGAACTGTTGATGCAAAGGACCGACGTTGGACAGAGTTGTTTAACGCCCAAGGAGGACAGAGTTGTTTAACGCCCAAGGCTCTGGGTGTTTAAGGACAGAGTTGTCCAACGTCCAAGGCTCTGGATGTTTACGGTTTGGTGTAGAGTACGCGCAGGCTGCTAGAGCCCACGCCTATACCAAGGCTTCCTTGGATGGAGAAGCTGTAGAGAGGGACCCCAACTCCAGGGGAGTGGATGCTCCACTGTTTGCCTCCATTGGCGGTGGTCAGCAAACGCCCGCTGCTGTCCACCGCGATGTACTTGTTTGCATCGACAGACACGACGCTGTAGAGCGTTCTTGTGGAGGGGGCTGTTCCTTTTTCCCAGGTCTTTCCACCATCTGTTGTGTAGTGGATGGTTCCGCTAGAGCC
>JALTMC010000054.1:0-3600 GCA_027005175.1 Myxococcales bacterium | reverse complement strand
CTGCAACACCGTTTGTGTTGCTACCCAAAGCGACCTGATACAGATAATTTGTAGAAGGTGCTTTGACGCTGGACCAAGTCGAGCCTGCATTGGTTGAGCGGAAGATGGTTCCGCTCGAACCAACAATCAAACAGAGTGATATCTGACAGTCGGCATCACGCAGTGTTCTGCCTGTAATGGGGCTGGCTTGCTTGGTAAAGGATAGTCCACCATTGGTGGAACGCAAGATGGTGCTGCTTGAGCCAACCACAACAAATACGTTGCTGGTTGCAACAGAGCCACCGTACAATGTGTTGCTGACGCCCGTTGTGATACTGGTCCAAGATTGTCCGCTGTTGGTGGAGCGCAAGACGACTCCGCTGGAGCCGGATGTCAAGACTGTTCCGGTGGCAGGGTCACGCATCATGCCGTAATAGGTGGAGCCTGCGGGGCCTGTTCGTAGGCTCCAGCTTTGGCCAAAGTCTGTGGTTCTGTACTGGATCTTCGAGGTGCCACCCGCTAGGAACTGATTGCCGCTAATTGCGAGATTGCTATAGAGTGTTGTGCTTGGGAGCATGGCATATCCCCAGCTTCTTCCAGAGTCGGAGCTTGAGAACAAGCTACCTGAGCTGCCTGCGAGCAAGTAGAGGCTTGTAAGGTAGTTTCGAAAGACACTGTACATCGTCAGACCGAAGAAGGTTTGCATGGGAACCCAGGTCTTCCCACGGTCTGCTGAGCGTCGAAATGTACCGTTGCTTCCGGCGACAAAGACACTGTTAAAGTCTGCACCCACACCATACAAGCTGGCAGTGGTTCCTGATACAGCCTTGGTCCAGCTTGTTCCGCTATTAGAGGAGTATACGATGGTTCCACTATATCCAACAGCGACTGCGGTGTTGGATATGGGATAATAGTAGACATCACGCAAGGTGCTGGTTGCGATCCCGCTACCGACGCGGGTCCAGGTCTTTCCTCCATCGGTGGAGCGAATGATCCAGCCGCTTGAACCCACTGCAATCGCTGTGCTCTTTTTCATCGAGATACCGTAGAGTGAGCTGTATGTGGATGGTTTGCTCGGAGGAGTTAGGGCTTTCCAGGTTGCCCCTCGATTGGAAGAGTAAAGTAGGGTTGCACCGCTACCCACAGCGACGGCATTGGCTCCGTCCATCACGACGCTATAGAGTGTGTTATTGGTTCCGGATGTTACTTTTTTCCAGGTCTTTCCGCTGTCGCTTGATGTGAAGATCGTGCCACCACTTCCGACCACAATCGCGTACTGATCGTAGATGCTCACGCTGTACAGCGTTTTGCCGGTGGGGAGATACACTTGTTGCCATCTGCTTCCACTGTTTGTGCTGCGATAGAGGGTTCCACGGGAGCCCACAGCCATTGCGATTGTATTCCCCGATGTGTCGCGATTGCTGTAGGATACGTTGTAGAATGTAAAGGAGGGACGGTGTTCTTGGTAACGTACGGGTCCTTCTCCTTGTGCAGCTTTTCCCGAGGTTAGGGCGATGAGAGCAGTGGGCGTGTGCATCGCTATACTTGTAAATGTGCCGTTTACCCCATAGCTCTTTTTATAAAATGTTTTACCGGTATCGACGGAGAGATAGTACTTGCTTCCAGAGCCTGCTGCGATGAATGTGTCGCTGCCTGATGCAAGAACGCGCGATAGGTTTGGTGAGCCAGGGATCGCCACTTTGGTCCAACTGCTTCCAGAGCTGTTGGCACGCAAGGCGATCTTGTCACCTACTGCTATTCCAATGCTGGAGTTAAACACCACATCGCGAAGTGTGCTGGTGGTGCCAGAGGTGCGCTTGGTCCAGGTTGTGCCTCTGGACGAGGTCAGGATTGTTCCACGACTTCCGACGGCGATCATCGTGGATGAAGTCGGCCCACGAAAAGCAACACTCCACAAGGCGAAGGACGTTCCTGAGGTGCGTTTGGTCCAGGTCGCCCCACCATCCGTTGAGGTGATGATGGTCCCTCTGCTTCCCACAGCGACAGCATAGTGAGTTGAGCCTGTTGATGCAGCAACACCATACAAGCTATTGGATGTACCACTTGTTACTCTTTGAAAGGTTGTGCCGCTGTCTGTGGAGCGAACAACGGTTCCACCGGAGCCGACAATTAAGACAAGCCCTTGTCGGAGTGCTACAACATGGTACAAGTTATTGGTGGTGGGGCTGGTGACAGCTTGCCAGGTCTGGCCACTGTTGATGGTTCGCCATATCTTGCCGTTGCTTCCGATCGCTATGCCTGTTTTCGATGTGAGGTATGCCACTTCACGAATGCCTGTGGGCATGGCCGCTGGACTCCAACGAGAGTATAGGCAAGCACCCTGATCATCAACGCGACCATTGCAATCGTCATCTTTCCAATTGCACAACTCTTTGCTTGGCTTGATATCACCTTGGCAGGAAGCCCACTGTCGATTCACACAAGTCTGTGTGCCCATCTTACAAGAGCCCTGACATTGATAGGTTGAACCTACCTTTACACAGCCGGTACTGGCTGCATAACACGGGCGAGTCTGACCGTTAGTACAAACACCACAATCATCGATCTTGCCATTGCAGTCATCGTCTTTGTTGTTGGTGCAGTTTTCTGGTTTGGATTGATTGATCTGAAGACAGGTCAGCTTGTTGTTCTGACAGGCCTGTTTCCCCTTGGCACACTCTCCTGACGTGTTGGGTACAGAGCAAGCCTGGCCTATACCAGGGATGTTGTTGTCGAGAGTGCCATCACAGTTGTCATCCTTGCCATTGCAAATCTCTGTGGTAGGGACAACTTCACCAAGGCATTTGCTGAAAGTGCCATTCAAACATGTCTTTGTGCCGCCTTTGCAGAGGCCGATATCTTTGGTACCACTTTTTCCGGTGTAGCAAGCAAGGGTTAGATTCTCATCCACAGAGCCATCGCAGTCGTTGTCTCTGTTGTCACACTTTGTTTCTGTGGCTTGGTAGAGGATGCTGTATTTGGTGTAGTCGGTTTCTGTGCATGCGAGCCAACCCTTGCGTCCGCCACACTTCTTTCGAATACCAGCGCAGACACCGAAGCTTTTCTTGCATGCGGGGCCGGTGAGCTTCTCATCCACAGAACCATCGCAGTTGTCGTCTTTTCCGTTACATACTTCTTGCCTTGGCTTGATTTCGCCGCTACAAGTTCCCCATTGTCCGTTGGCCAAACAAGTCTGTTGGCCTTTTTGGCAAATCCCCACTCCCTCGGTACCTTTGGGGCCGTTGTAACAATCTTTTTTCTTGCCGGGTTGACAAACACAAGTTTCGTCGGTTTGACCATCACAGTTATCGTCTTTTCCATTGCATGTTTCAGAGGCCGGGAGCTTTTGCCCCTGACAGGTATCCCAAGTTCCTGCACGACAAACTTCGGTCCCTGCCTTGCAGACACCTGTGCATTGGTAGCTTCCTTGCGATCCCTGTGTACATCCTGAAGAGCCACTGTAACATTGGCGTTCTAATTTTTCATCGATCAGGTCGTCACAATCATTGTCAATGTTGTCGCACTTTGTTTCTTCTTTTTCGTAGGCTTTGTTGTTTTGGGCATAGGTCGCGTCAGTGCAAGGGAGCCAGCCTTTTTTTCCACCACAGGTTTGCTTGGAAC
>JALTMC010000053.1:19148-27995 GCA_027005175.1 Myxococcales bacterium | reverse complement strand
TTTAACAACAACTCAAACAAGCCAAAGTAGTCGATACGAAACGGATAATGCAATAGCAAACAAAAGATCGCGAGCATTTGATAGATGGTTTTGAACTTGGCCAAGGGGGCTGCTTCGATGACCATCCCTTCACTGGCGGCGATACCACGTAAGCCAGTCACAGCAAACTCTCGCGCTAGGATCAGGATAACAATCCAACTCGCCGCTCGCCCCATGGGAACCATGAGGATCAGTGTGCCGCTCACAATGAGCTTGTCTGCCAGAGGGTCCAAAAGCTTCCCTAAAATAGTGACTTGATTAAGTTTTCGGGCAAAATAGCCATCGAATAAGTCGGTAAAGGAGGCGATGGCAAACAAAAGAGCAGCCATAAAGCTATAAAACCGGCTGTCCCTGTCGAGAACCACAAGGATAAATGGCAACATACCGATTCGAATATACGTCAAGATATTCGGGATCGTAAACAGCTCTTGTTTAAAGTTCGTGGGAGGCTTTGGTCGCGGAAGTTTTGGACGCTTGGGAAGCTTGGAACGAGGCTTCCTTCGACGCCTGACCTTCTTGCTCTTTCGATCCCGCGCAAAGCGGCCTCGTAAAAAGGGGAGGCCACGAACCGGCTTGGTTCGGGCTTTTCGCCGAGGTTCTTGGTCTTCTGTTTGCATGGGAAGACTGCCAGAAGAGTTCTCCTCCACAACCTCTGTGTCTTCATGAGATGTATTTTTGTCGCTCAAGATTTGACCTTCGATTTGTTCACAGTCCACTACGAGGAGATCAGTACGCCACCCTCTCCCTCAAACTCGACAAAAGCCTCACTCGATGAAGCATCAGCCACATTCTTTTTGTGGACGATTTGTGGAACAAGATCCCCGACCCAACCCACCAGGCGCTCATAAGCGACACGCACAGGAGTGCCCGAAAAAGCAGGGATTCCCCAGATGGGTCCGTGACTTTCCAAAAGAATCTCCCCCTCTCCCCAGAACTGGTCCAGAGCCAGATCTCCCACAGATTCAACATCAACTCCAGAAGGTACACGACCATTTTCCCAATCGATGGAGGAAGAAAAAGCCAACACAGAGCCTTCTCGGAAATAAGCAACCTGTCCACCGGCGAGCAGCACAGAAGAACGAAAGCCTTCCTCTTGGGCTTGCAAGAGCAATCGACACGAGCCCTCCACTCGGACAATCGGGTTGCTTCGTGGGCCAAAGACCTGACCGACAGACTCTCCCTGAAATCGTTTGTGCTCCACCACTCTTTTCGGCTGTCCCACCATTAAAGCAAGATCCCGCAAACGGATATAGGATTTGTCTTTGACTTGGACCAACAAGCGCCCATCATTCAACAACAAAAACTCGCGTTGAGCATCACCAAACAACCGAGCAAAGTCGATCCACAGGGGAGTGGTATTCTCTCCTCGACTCAAACCCATGGGGATTTGACCACGTCCTTCGGAGGGCGTGCCCAACTCTGTCGGTGCCATCACAAAAGGTACGTCTTCTCTTACATAAACAACCTGTGGCTCCTCATCGGCTCCTGCCGGTGGCGGCAAAACCACAACCGACATAGCACCTTCAACACTCTCAGAAGCTTCTCCCGTGGCGTCTTCGTCCAAGCCTTTGACAGAAGATGCCGACTCTAGCTCGGCGGTGATCGCTTCGTGAATCGATACCGACTCCAGAGCATCATCGGACAAGATAGAGATGGATTCAACACTATCCACCTCAGAGTTCGCCAAGAAATCATCGTCACTCTCGGGCAGCGTGATGCCCTCTTCTTTCAGACGAGCCTCCAATGCATTCAAGAGAGCGGGCTCACCTGTCACGTTGAAAGCTACTCGGGCCTTCTCATACTCACCGAGCCTCAAATAAATAACACCCAAAGTGCTGTGTAGTTCTTTCGAATCAGGGGCAGAGTCCGCGATCTCTTCCAGCCATTTTCGAGCTTCCGTGTCGCGCTCCAACTGCATGTACAACGTCGCAAGACGCACACGCAACAAGATCTCTTCGGGAAAATCCTCGATCAACTCTCGATACATCGACTCTGCATCATCCCAACGATCACACCGAGAGTATGCCATGGCGAGAAGGGTACGAACAATGCGTTCTTCAGAGTTTGCATCTCGCAACTCTTCCAGAAGGGTTACGGCCTCAGCATCGTGGCCCTTTTGAAGAAGTTCCCGAGCCTCCCGAAACTTTTCTTCCCACTGCGCTTGACTCCATTCCACAGCGCCTTTTCCGCGTTCACTCATACTCTCATGACTCCTCGCGCACGATTCGACCACACACACTCAACCACCATAACCTGACAATACCAAGTCTAACCCCCTTAAAAAGATTGCTTGAGACATAGCGCGGTTGCCTGATCTTGTCAACAACTGCTCCCACACCAACTCCTACCTATAAGAACGCAAGGTATCCCTTGACGAGAGATCCAACTGCTCCTATGATAGCCCGCGCTGAACTGCCATTCAGTCGTGGTCTGATACCGAACAAAGGAGAAAGAGGATGCCTTCCATAGAGTTTAGCGCAGATGTACGTGACATTAAGTTTGTTATTTTTGAGCAACGAAAAATCGAGCAAGATCTGTTGCAATTGGAAAAGTTCCAGGATTACGATCGCGACACACTGGATATCACCATTGACGAGATGGTCAAATTTGCAGTGACAGAGTTGGCGCCGACCAACCGCGAGGGAGACGAAACAGAAGCGATCTTCAAGGAGGGGCAAGTGCTTCTTCCAGACAGCTTCAAGCAGGTATACAACAAGATGCGCGAAGCGGGCTGGTTTGGTTTGCACCAGTCTCCCGAGTGGGGAGGTCAAGGGTTTCCTGAGTTATTTGGCTCTGTATTCAGCGAACTCACCACAGGTGCGAATACTTCCTTTTCCCTCTTGGCTCTCTTAAATCACGGTTCGAGCCACCTCATTGAAGCCTTTGGAACAGAAGAGCAAAAACAAACCTACTGTTCCAAGATCTACACAGGGGAATGGGGGGGCAGTATGTGTCTCACCGAGCCCCAAGCGGGAAGTGATGTAGGAGCTGCTGTCACCACAGCAACTCCCGACGGCGGCCACTATCTAATCCAAGGAACCAAGATCTTTATTAGCAACGGAGAACACGATCTTACGGACAATATCATTCACCTCGTCCTTGCACGTGTTCCAGGTGGTCCCAAAGGAAGCAAAGGTATCAGCTTGTTTGTTGTGCCCAAATACCTTGTCAATCCAGATGGCACCCTGGGTGAGTTCAACGATGTCAATTGCGATCGTATCGAGCACAAGATGGGTATCAAAGCCTCTCCAACATGTGTGATCACGTTTGGTGACAAAGGACAGTGCCGAGGCTACTTGTTGGGCACACTGCATCACGGCATGAAACAGATGTTCCAGATGATGAACGAAGCTCGCCTTGGCGTTGGCATCCAGGGTCTGGGCAATGCATCTGCTGCCTATATGAGTGCTCTTGGCTATGCCCAACAACGCAAACAAGGCTCTCACATCGCTCGTTTCAAAGATCCCAACGCCCCTCGCACAGAGATCGTCTTCCACCCCGATGTTCGCCGGATGCTCATGACCATGAAGGCCTACGTCGAGGGCATGCGTGCGCTCCTTTACAGCACCGCCGTTTACGTTGATATGGCCAAGTATCACCCAGACCCAGACCAACGTGAATTCTACTTCACGTTGGTCGAATTGCTCACACCGATTTGTAAGTCCTATGCCTCCGACATGGGCTTTAAAGTCACAGAGCTCGCAGTTCAAACCTTCGGTGGCTATGGATACACACAAGAGTATCCCGTAGAACAGTATCTACGAGATGCCAAGATAGCCTCCATTTACGAAGGAACCAACGGCATTCAAGCGATCGATCTGTTTGCTCGCAAGGTCTCTCAAAAAGAAGGCTATCGCTTTAAGAAATTTGTCTCCTTTGTCTCGAAGCAGATATCCCAGTGGAGCGACCACGCCCTCCACAAACTTGGAGATCAGGTACAGTCGTCTTTGAGAGAACTACAAGACATCACAGTGGATCTCCTAACAGAGGCTCAGTCGGGCAATATGCAGCATGGACTCTTAAACGCCTGCACCTACCTCACGATGTTTGGAAATGTGACACTCGCCTTTTACTTGGCTGAAGCCGCTGTTGTATCTTACGATAAACTCCAATCCATCTTTGAACAGAATGGTATCGCAGGGGCTGAAGCCCAAAAAGAATTCTTGCGAAAGAACACAGAAGCGGCCTTTTACCACGGGAAGATCCGTACCGCAGAGTTCTTCAACCAGAATATCTTGACCCAAAACCTTGGAATGGCAGCAACGATCCTATCCCACGATGACTCTGCGATCGATGTCTTATTCATGGATGAAGCAGATCTTGGAGATCCTCTGGCATAAAAGGAACGGCTGTGACGACACCTATTTCCACCGTAATGGGCCGATACAACAAAGCAGAGGTTGGAACGTATCAATCATCGGAGCCCATCCATATCGGCTTGATCCACGGAACGTATCAAGTCAAGACAGACGTGGGTATCTTTTGTTTGCAAAGCCTCCACCCAAAGCTTGCAAGTGATGGGATATTGCGAGACTACAAGGTAGTTACTGCACATCTGGCCCGCCACCAATTCCCGGCACCACAGTTGATCTGCGATCGAGAGGGTCATCCAGCCTATACCGATCAGGACGGTGTGCGGTGGCGTCTGATCACATGGCTGGATGGAAACAATACTTCAGAGGTGACCTCACAGACGATGGTCGCCTCTGGAGCTGCTTTGTTTGGCCGATTCCACCATGTGATGGCAGATCTGGAGTATTCCTTTCAGTCCACTCACCCCCTTCACGATACAGCCCATCACCTCGCCCATTTACGCACATCCGTCCAGAATAGCAACGACAGCCTCTGGCTGAAAAAGATCGCAGAGATGGTCGATGTGGTCGAACAGCACCTCCCCTCACTCGTGCTCCCCACGACGTTGCCAAAGTGGGTCGTACACGGCGATCCAAAGATCTCCAATCTGTTGTTTGATCATCGTGATCAAGCCTCCGCCTTGCTCGACCTCGACACTTGCACAAGACACAGCCCTCTCGTCGATTTGGGGGACGCTGTGCGCTCTTGGTGTTGTACCAAACACCCTGACGCCACGGCTGATTTTCATCTGGATCGATACCGCTCCTTGATGGAAGGCTATGCCTCCTCAGGCCCCAAGTTTGACCCGCAAACCTTGGCTCTACTCCCACAAGCCGGGTTACTCATTACCCTGGAGTTGGCCTCCCGATTCCTTGCCGACGTCCTACAAGACAGTTACTTTGCCTGGGACCCAACACTGTTTTCTTCACGAAAAGAACACAACTTTCACCGCGCCAAAACGATGATCTCTTTTGCACAAAAACTTGAACAAGCACTTCCTCAACAACAGGAGATAGTTGAGACGATCTTCACCGTTTCATCGTAACTTTCGGCCTTGCTTTCTCCCCGATCTTGATCCATCATCAACAGACGTTGTTGTATCTGCGACTGTGTCTGATTGATCTTCTGCTCTGAATTCAAAAGTAACTGATCCCGTAATAAATATTGACCACACTGGTGTGGGAGCCGACGTTGCAGGTTTATACTGACCTACATATACACTCTCCTTTTGCACAAGGAAGCAGCAGGGAGTTACAACTCGAACAGCTCGCCCTCGCTGCAAAGCGCAAGGGTCTGCACGTGATTGGTGCAGGAGACTGGACACACCCCGGTCGTTGGTCCGAACTCCGTTCAAAGCTGATGCCCGCTGAAGACGGCCTGTTCCGACTGAGAAGTGACCTCGAACTCACCCTCAACAAACAGCTCCCCCCTGCCCTGACAGAGCAACCCTTGCGCTTTCTTCTCAGCACGGAAGTCTCTACAGTCTATGAACAAGAACACCAAGTTCGAAAGATACATCATCTGTTGTTTGCGCCGGACTTTGCGCGGGCACAACGAATCCGACAGAGTCTGGAGCGCCATGGCGATCTCACCCTTGACGGACGCCCCACGCTCTCTCTCAACTCACGCGACCTGCTTGAAATAACACTCGAATCCTCCCCGCGTTGTCACCTCATCCCGGCACATATCTGGAGCCCGTGGAACGGCCTATTTGGTTCCACCTATGGCTTCGAAACACTCGACAAATGCTACCAAGATCTCAGCGAATATATCTTTGCTCTTGAGACAGGGCTCTCCTCGATTCCATCGATGAGCCGCCAATGGTCCGCGCTGGACCGCCTGTCACTGGTTTCTTTTTCCAATACCCATGCTCCTTCCCATCTGGGTCGTGAGGCAACAGCATTCAACACATCTCTTCAATACGACGCATTCTTCGACGCTTTGCAACAGCAAGATGCACTGAAAACCATCGAGTACTTTCCAGAAAAAGGACGATACCACCTCGACGGCCACCGCTCCTGTGATATCCGCTGCACACCAGCACAATCAAGAGCACACCAAATGCGTTGCCCTGTATGCCACAAACCTTTTACCGTTGGGGTACTCCATCGTATCAACCAGCTCAAAGATCGCAACCAGGAAGACCTGAGCAAAGACTCCCACAATCAATACCAACAGTTGATCGCTCTACCAGAGATCCTATCGGAAGTATTGGAAGCCTCAACCACATCCAAGCGACTGCGTCGTCATTATCACGACCTGCTGGAGCGATTTGGTTCTGAGCTGGATATCCTACAAAAGATCCCTCTTGAAGACATCCAGCACAGTCAGATCCCTTTGCTTTCGGAGGCGATCCAACGCGTCAGAGCAGGGCACTTACAAATTACCCCAGGATACGATGGTGAGTACGGCAAAGTACAGATATTCCGGGAGGACGAAAGCAAAGCAACAACCCTCTCCTTATTCAGTTGGTCCAATGCCCCAGAAGTCGAAGAAGCCCTATCTGCATCAAGCCACACCGATACGCCGGAATCACAAGATGGGGTCACTGCCTTACCCGGTCATCAACTGCACTTATTCCCCACTCCCCCACCTCCCACGGAAGAGGTGATACAAACGAAAACCCCCGAGATATCTACACCAGGAAAGCAACCTCCTCTGCTGCCAAAGGCAGAGATTCAAGCAAGCGCACAAGAGAGTCAACTCAGCCTGACATCGTTCTTTGAAAAAGCGACACAGGCTCAAGAAAAACAGTCCGAAGCGACTCCAACCTTTCCGAAATTAACGCAAAAACAAACCGCGCTCGCACCACAGTTGGTGCCGCCCCCACAGGCAGAGGACAAGACAAAGAAAACTCCACCCCTTCCGAGCATTCTTCCAAAGCCAACTCCTCAGACAACACATTTCCCTTTGCCAGCCAGCCAGCCATCGCCAAAAGCGACGAAGATCCCTCCTGCCAAGCAGCTTCTCGCAGGGCTCAACACAGAGCAACGAGCTGCTGTGTTGCACCAAGGCTCCCCCATCCTCATCGCTGCCGGACCTGGCACAGGCAAGACAAAAACATTGGTTCATCGGCTGGCCTACCAGCTAGCTACACGTCGCGTCATGCCCCAACATGCGGTATTCCTCACATTCTCACAAGAAGCTGCCTCAGAGGTACAAGAGCTACTTTTGCGCGTGATTGGACCTGTCGCACGACGCATTTTTATTGGCACATTCCAAAGGTTCTGTCTGCGACTCTTACAGGATTATCGGCGATCCATTTTGGCAGGAAGCCAAAGTCCTGAAGAGTCGACGATCCCTCCCCCTCTACCAGAGTCTCTGCTCGGCGCTTTCGAGAGCCTCGCCTTACTCGAAGATCTGGCTTTAGCCCAATGTGTAGACTCGTCCCCAAGAACCCTGCGCTATCATCTGGATCGGATATCCTGGGCCAAACAAAACCTGCACTCTCCTGACGATGTGGCACGAGAACACCCACACTTAAATCAAGACTTTGTCCATCTCTTCCGAAGTTACCAGGAGCACCTGAACCGTCAACAGAGATATGACCTTGACGACTTACTCTTTGAAACAGTGCGACACCTGAGAGAGTCCACAGAACTCTGCCAACAACTCCAACTCCAGTTTCGTTCCTTCTTCATCGATGAATACCAAGAACTCAACGAAGCACAGTATCGATTGTTGCGCTTTATCGTCTCAAAGTTTGCGGACCTCTCGGTTGCAGGTGATCCAGACCAAAGCGTCTACTCGTTTCGCGGTGCCAATCGACACTATTTCTACCAGTTTGAGAGGGACTTTTCGCTCCCAGACAAACAGGCTACCCGAACGGCCATGTGGCGGAATTATCGCTCTCCAGAGACCGTATTGGAGGCTTCTTATCAGCTAATCTGCAAACAACATGATCCACAACGAGTCCAAACTCTCGCCACACAAACAGGCCCTCTGTTTATCCCTCTTTCAACGTTTGCCGATGAAGAGGTGGAAGCCCAAGCAATCACCGCTCAAATCGCCGACTTTGTGACGCAGTCAGGGATCGCACCCCCTGATGCCCATGAAGGACTCTCCGACAAAGCGGAAAGCCCCCGACCTGCTCCCCTGGAAACACTCCGGTCGGAAGAGCATACCTACAAAGTGACAGGTTACCGAGATATCGCAATCCTGTATCGTTCAAGCCAGCAGCTTCCCCCCTTGGAACAAGCCCTCTCTCGTGCAGGAATTCCGTATCATCTGACGTGGTCAGGCACGATGACATCCCATAGCGATATACAATTATTATTGGGATTTATGCGATGTACCTTGCACGACCAAAGTCCTCAATTTGCACTGTCACTTGTCCTTCAGTACTGGCCAGGGCTAACCAAGCCTCTCCATCTTATGTTTCGACAGTTTGCCCATCAACAGGAGTTGGGAGCGATCCCATCGTTACTGCGGTTGATGTAACAAGCTCCCTTTCCC
>JALTMC010000053.1:0-19138 GCA_027005175.1 Myxococcales bacterium | reverse complement strand
ACAAACACCCATTCCCCCAGAACAGCATGCCCCACTTCAACAGCTACTCCTTGTGCTTCACCGCCTGACTCAGATCACCAAGACAAGCCAAACATCACGAGAGCTTGTGGAATGCTTTGTCGCAGAACTATGCCAATGGCTACCCGCCGAGAAGTTGCCCTCCCCACCGCGACTTCAAGACTTACTGGCGAGAGCAACCCAAACACCCAAGCCCAAACAGCTCCTTCAACGTCTGCTGCTTGAGCAAGCACCCAATATCCCACCTCCACTTTCCGATGGGGTGTTTCTCCTCCCCATGCGAGCCAGCAAAGGACGGCAATTTCCTGTTGTCATCGTCCCCGGATGCGAAGACCGACTCCTACCCTGGCAGGAAACTCATGCTGATCCCGACGCCATCGCAGAAGAAAGACGCCTCCTCTATGTTGCCTGTACCCGCTGCCAACAGATCTTATGGCTCACACAGGCCAACACAAGAACGATCCTCTCCCACAAAGAAACACTCAGACCCTCGCGATTTTTAAAAGAATTACAGCCTTATCTCTGCTCCTTCTAAACACAAACCATCAAAGACGGGAACGAAAAAGATCCCTATCCATCCAGATCATGAGGCGAAGAACTTCGAAACACAAACCATCAAAGACGGGAACGAAAGAACACAGAGCTTCGCTTCGTCATCACTGTCGTGTCCCGGATGATTCATAATATTCGATACGAGCGACTGGAAAGCCCGAGTCGATACGAGCGACTGGAAAGCCCGAGTCGATACGAGCGACTGGAAAGCCCGAGTCGATTTTAGAAGTCGATATTGTTTCCAACTTGGATAGCAACCGTAGGGGGTGCGCTGGGGAGACGGCGGAGGTAGAGGAAGGAGTATGCGGCGTAGGTACGGAAGATGCGTTTCACATAAACGCGAGTTTCGGTGAAGAAGAGTTCTTCGACAAACTCATCAAAGCCCAGATGTTTTCGATTTTTGAGCCATACGGTGATCCGGTGAGGTCCAGCATTATAACCCGCAGCGGCGAGCAACATATGTCCACCAAACTTACGGGTAAGCTGGCCAAGATACCAAGTTCCAAACCGAATGCTCTGAGCAGGACGATACAAGTGCCTTGGACGAAATCGTTTCACTTGAAGCTGCTTTGCAATTCGACGTCCGGTGTAGTTGATCACCTGCATCAAACCTTTGGCTCCAACGCCAGAAGTAGCTCTTGGGTTGTACAGACTTTCCTCACGCATCACCGCCCAGGCAAAGGCAGGAGATATCCCATTCTTTCTTGCATGAGAAACCAGATGTTTGGAAAAAGCGGGAGGGTATAGGATCTTCATCCATGTCTCCTGCGACAGACCTCGTCGAGGCTGGGGTCCAGAGAGCATATACGAATAGCGAACAGCCTGATGATAAGCCCCCACAGAGCGTAGCCACCGTATCGAAGCGAGTAACTTCGGAAGCGAACGACGAATGGCTCGACGGCCTCGAAAGAGTTCGTAGGCCGCATCCCGGTTCAGTCCAATTTCAGAGAGCAATCGAGCACGACGCCATGCTTTGCACGCATACCACTGAGCCCGCTTGCACCGCTTGGGGATCGATGGGAAGATGGCAGGAAGAGCAGCCTCTTTGGCTGCCTTCTGAATGTGTGTCCGAACTTCCTTTGTCAGATGTTGTGCGGGTTTTTTGGTAGAAAAACTATGAGCCACCATCTCTACCCAAGGACGTCCACCCACCTTGAATCGATGGACTCTTGAAGGCATATAGATCGTGGGAGTCCAACGATGATGTTTCCCGCGCTTTGCAACACCCCGAACACAACTAGCACGTTTCATTTGTCCAGGCAGTATGACCTCCAAATGGTAGAGTCGCTGCTGAGACAACAAGCCGTAATAGGACAAAGGAGAGCCTTTGGCCAGCTTCGCGAAATGTTTTCGAGCACTCCGCCACTTGCCCTGACGTTCGTAGGCTCTCGCTGTCCAGTAAGCACATCGTCGGCGATCTGTATAATAACGAGCACGTTTGCCCAGCTGCTCAAAACGATGGATCGCGCCACGGTATCTTCCAAGCTTGAATTGACACCATGCGCGAAACCATTGAACCCGCCAACGCCGCTTCCGAGAGATACGTCGAGAGGCTTGAAGATAGCGACCAAACAACTTGTAGGCGCGTCTGTACTTTTCTTGGTATACAGCCATCCATGCAGCGTAATACATAGCCCAAGAGGCGGTGCGAGAGTATTTTGAGTAACGTTTTGCAAAGCGACGAAGCGCCTTTTCACCCTCTTTGTACATACCGAGATCACGATAGACCTTTCCCAAGCGACGAATGGCAAGACGGTGTGCGTACCCAGGAGAGCTTTTGTCCTTCAAGATGACTTGTAGGATTGGGATGGCATCTTTGAGTCGCTCCGCTTTGATATAGGCCAGCGACATCATCAATCGATAGGCCCCTCGATTGTAGCGGCTTTTACGGCGGGATGGACTCAGGTCCTGCCACCACAAAGGAGCCTCTTTGATGGTTTGTTTGGGATGATACCGCGCCATCCGAGAGAGCTGAAACCGTCGCTGACTCCATCGCAGTCTCTTCACCGAACACAGCTTGCGCTGTTGCCAAGACTTGAGTTTGCTCCTCGCACGATACGCCAAGTGACCCCCAGGATAGTAAAGTAAGAAACGCTGCATCCCGCGAGCCGCTCCTTTAACATCACCGGATCGAGCTTGCGCCTCAAGACGTTTCCACCAGACCCACTTCCTCCCACCATAAGCAGAGGGATAACGCTGGATTTTCTTAAGTAGTTTGGTTAGGTCCTTCCATTGCCTGGCAAGCCGCAATGCGACAATCAACTTACGACGGGCCTTTCGACGCCAACGCCAGTTGTAATTTTTCATGATCCAACGCAGCACTTTCACTGCTTTTTTGGGCTGGCGATGAAAGAGATAAGCACGGGCGAGATGATAAGAAACATAATCTCCTATTCCTGAAGACTTTCCATAGTTACGGTGAATAGGAGCAAGCCAATGGATGGCCTCTTGATACCGGCGACGTTGTATTGCAATGCGACCCCCCAGATAAGAGATGCGGATTTGCTCTGCCCGCCAGGCGGAACGTCGCTCTCGACGAGAACGCTTTCGATGCTGCAGAAGTTGCAGAAGAAGAGCAGCCTGATCGAGTCTCTGATGACGAAATTCTCGGACAGCAGAGAGCTCTACTCCTTCTCCAGCCAACAACGACATTAACAAAATAGAGATGACACCAACTTGCATCACAACGAACCATCCATGTTCTGTGCTCGTAACCCACCAACCCCTACGATCCTACAGAAATCCAAACAACCGAACACAATTAACGATACATCCTCAAGAAAACGGCACACAGTACCCTCTCCTTAACTGATAGGGATTAATGATCGATTTGTACAATTTCTGGTCGTTCAAGGAACTATGGAAAATGCGTGTGATGTGATATCGTGGGAGTTGACTCGCGATGGTAGCGGAAGACACGTCACCTCAAACACCGGTAGGTCACCGACCTTTGCAGAATAAAAGAGAGATGCATGAGTACCAAACAGAGCATAAACCCGTTCACCGCCGCCCAGGACATCAGTGCGATGAGAGCAGCGGCGGTCACACTGAGTTGTGGCCCACGTGTCAAGCACAATCCATCCATGAACAGCCTCTATGAGATGTCTGCGGATCAACTCACTACGATCGTGACGGATGTTCCGATGGCAGATCCCAAAAGCCTTGGGCTCTCGGGGGGACGAGACCGTGTGATCGTCAGCTTTACAGGAAAAGATGCCGCCCGATCCGCTTGGGCCAGGCTGATCGCCCCCCAGCCTGCCGAGCTACAGCGAGACCCCTCCCTGCTCGATACCAAAGATCGAATTGAACGGCTGACCCGTGAGATCAACTTCCACCTACTCCAAGATGATCTGATTCACAGTGAAGTTTACTTTGGTCGAAACACCGACTATATGGGCAAAATCCACTTTATCGTGCCCACACAGTACGCCAAGTTAGCCTACGACCTGAATCTCAACTTTTACCGAAGCACACCGGAACTCGAACAACTCTATGCTCAATCCAAAGAGCTGCCCTTTCCCGACCTATGGTTAATTTGCTGCCCTGACTGGATTAACCCAACGTGGCAAGCGTGGCGAAATCGGATCAACCCAGCCGACATCAAAAGAAAAGCCAAAGATCCTGAACCGAAACGCTTGATGATGATGTTCGACATCCCCTTCCACACCGCATACCTGCTAGGGGCACGCTACTTTGGGGAAGTAAAGAAAGCCTGTCTCACGATGATTTGGGACGCTGCCATCAACGCAGGCATCGGTCTCCCTATCCACGGAAGCTCCAAGACATTATATCTCAATGCTTCCTCGATCCGGCCCTCTCCAGACAAGGAGGTTTGCTCCGCAAAAGCTGACGATGCAGAGGCTCACGATTCCAAAGGAGACGACGTTTCGAACACTCCTGTCAACGGAACAGAAGACCAGGATTTGAAAGCTGTCACCTTCCTAACCATCGGTCTCTCTGGCTCTGGAAAATCAACAATAGGCAACGACCCTCATGAAGAGTATCTCGACGCGAGCAAGGGTGAGCATGTTCGGATTGGAAACGACGATGCCTTGGTGATCTTGCATGATCCCTCCTCCAGAGAGGCTGGCACAGCCGGTCTAGAGAACGGATGTTACAACAAGTCCAACGACTATACCCCAGACTCATTTTATATAAAAACAGTGCAATCCGCCGAGAATGTGATGGTCGCAAGAGATGAGAATTACAAGTTATTCTTGATCCACCAGGATGTTCTCAATGGCAACGGTCGTGTACAGACAGCAAGGTGCTTGCTACCGGGCGCAGATGCAGATATCAATGTACCCTGGCCACAATATATATCTCTCTTGATGAAAGATGAGACTCTCCCCCCGCTGCTTCGGATCAGCGATCCTCAGTTAATGGTCTCGATGTATATGTCGCTGGCCACCAAATCAACCACAGCAGAAAATATCCCTGTTGACGAGATGAACAAGCTGAAGATGGTTCCTGGAGCAAATCCCTTCAACACCTGGGGGCTCCAACAAGAAGCAGAGTGGCTTGAACGAACCCTCCAACGTGTAAAGTGTTGTGGACTGATCATGAACACTGGCGGCTATTATATCAACAAAGAGATGAATGACAACGACATCACTTGCAAAGTACCCAAGGAGTTCTCTTTGTCGGTGTATCCCAAACTAGCACGCCAGGAGATCGACTGGGTACCATGGATTCACTTCCCTGGTATCGAGATCCCAACTCCTGAGAGCTTCCTCGATGTATACCCAAAATATGCTGACGACTTTAATCCCTACAATGTCAAAGATCCCGAGCATTACTTTGACCTCTTACGCAAGCGATTGTTAGAGCGTCAGACCTTCCTTCTTGACCTCAAGATCGACCGGCGATTCCTCCTGCCGATCCGAAAAGCCATCCTACAGATCGATGAACAGGAACTCAAAACACGAGGGCTCTCCTCTCACGTCAACAACCTTGATACCCTCCTCGACACAGGCCGTGACCACTCCCTTCAATAAGAATCTCACCCCATCTTTGAAAGCATGTTACAATCTCGTCGCCCACAACAAAAAGGAAGAGAGTTAATGCTCAAAAAGATAGTTAAGATGGTAGGAGTGCTTTTTGTTTTGCTCCTGGTTGTGCTCCTAGCCAGGACGTTAATGTTCCGCTCAAAACAGATCCATGTCAAACCTGTCAAGGTCACAGTCGATGTCCAACAACTCACAAAACACCTTTCGCAAGGCGTGAGGTTCAAAACGATCTCTCACCAAGATCCCAAAAAGTTTGACCCCAAACCCTTCCTAGCATTTCACAAGTTTCTACAGAAAACATACCCTATTGTTCATAAGAACTTACGGCGGGAAGTCGTCAACAAGTACAGCCTGCTCTACACCTGGAAAGGCAGTAACCAAAAACTCAAACCCATGATGTTAATGGGCCATATCGATGTTGTCCCCATCGCTCCTGGAACCTTGAAAGACTGGAAATACCCTCCCTTTTCAGGCACGATCACCAAAACAAAGATCTGGGGTCGTGGGACTCTCGATATAAAACTCGCGATACTAGGGAGTTTGGAGGCGATTGAGGCTTTGCTTGCCAAAGGCTTTAAACCCCAACGAACGATCTACCTTGCCTTTGGGCATGACGAAGAGATTGGTGGAAGTCAGGGAGCCAAACAAATCGCAGCCTTACTTCACAAGCGAGGTGTAGAGCTAGAGTTTGTGGTGGATGAAGGCATGGCTCTCACCCAAGGCTTGATGCCAGGCATCCAAAAACCCGTCGCCTTGGTAGGTCTGGCAGAGAAAGGCTATGTCACTTATAAGTTATCCATCCGAGGAAGCGGTGGACACTCATCCATGCCCCCAAAAAGCACAGCCATTGGACGACTCAGCCGCGCCATTACCCGACTCGAAAAGAACCCGCTCCCCCCCACTCTTGACGGACCAAGTGGCAAGATGTTTGCGTACATCGGCCCTGAAATGCCCTTTCTCCAGAAGATGGTATTTGCCAATCTTTGGTTACTCAAACCTGTGTTGATCAGACTTCTCTCCGGCAAGAACTCCACAAACGCAACGATCCGTACAACCACCGCAGTCACCATGTTTACGAGTGGAATCAAAGATAACGTCCTACCTGTTCATGCATCCGCCCTCGTCAACTTTCGGATCTTTCCAGGCGAAACAAAGAAAACAGTGAAAGCCCATATCCGCAATGTCATACGAGACAAAAGCATCAATATCGAGATATTCCAACCTCAATTCAGCTCCAACCCCTCACCCGTCTCTCGTGTTGAAAGTTTTGGATTCAAAGCGATCGAACGCAGCATCAAGGAGGTGTTCCCCACGGCAATCGTCGCACCAAACCTTGTACTAGGAGGGACCGACTCCAGACACTTTTCCACGATCTGTAACAATATCCTACGCCATATCCCACTGTATATCACACCCAAAGACGTCAAACGAATCCACGGAACCAATGAGAGGATCCTCATCGAAAACTACGCCAACATCGTCAGATTCTATATAAGGTTATTGAAGAATTCACAGAAGTGATGAAGAACACCGCCCAGCCTGAACTCAGCCAACAACAAATACTTCAACATACCCCACCTGAACTCAGCCAACAACAAATACTTCAACATACCCCACCTGAACTCAGCCAACAGCAAGTGCTTCAGCATACCCAACCTGAACTCAGCCAACAACAAATACTTCAACATACCCCACCTGAACTCAGCCAACAGCGAGTACTTCAACATACCCCACCTGAACTCAGCCAACAGCAAGTGCTTCAGCATGACGAGCATGTAGGTTGAAGAAAAGAGGTTTGGCGAGGCCATCCGCAAGCCCTAAAAAGAGAGCTTGCAAGGTCGCATCGCATCGGGATGCCAAAGCAAGCCCTAAAAAGAGAGCTTGCAAGGTCGCATCGCATCGGGATGCCAAAGCAAGCAAATCCGAAGCTCTGAACAGGATGTTCGGAATGGAACAGGAGATTCGGGATGGAACAGGAGATTCGGGACGGTTAGGCTTAGTATTGGTAGACGAGTTCGATATTGGTCGCTTGTAGGCCACGATCAGACATAGAGAGGTCAAATTCGAAGATATAATCTCGACTGGGGAGGTTATTGAGGTCTAGCCCTGGAGGAAAGTTAGAACCATGTCCAAAGGCAGTGGCATAGGGAGAATCTTCACGTCTGGCATCTGTGATCCAGATACCGGGTGCGATTTCCTTAAGAAAACGGAGGAAGCCAAATCGCTTTTGGTGGTAGAAGACATAACAGACTCCTCGGACACGAGAGCCCGGTTCACCCCAAGCGGCTTCTGCATCGTATTTGCTTGGAAGTAAATTCGGGATTTGGTAGCCTGAGACAAACATGTCGACCTCTTCACGAAGTGTGGTCGAAACATTTTTAAAGGCGATCACCTCAACCCGACAGCCTTTGTTTTGGAGAGCCCGAACCACTTGTCGGAAGTCGCCATCTCCAGTCGCCAGTAAGACTCGATCTAACTTCTCAGATTGTAGCAATGCATCAACGGCCATATCCAAGTCTGCATTGGCTTTACCGTATCGATTGCCCCATTCATCCTTAAACCAACTCACTCGTTTTTCAATGACTTTAAAGCCAAAATCACGCAAGCGAAGTTGGAAGTCACGAGCGCGACCTTCATAATCGTCGTCTTCGTAAGCTCGCTCTTCATCGTAAGCAACATAGGCATTGAGCCGGACAGGCTCACCCCAGTCGCGTGTTGCAAACTCTCGCAACACATCGTATTGCATTCCATAACCACCATTGCGTGTTAGATTGACGACGTCAACATAAACTCCTACACGAATATTGCTGCTCATTATCCTGCTTCCTCGGTTTTTTGGGGGGTTCTAAATGACGGGTACCGCGAAAGGATGGCATCCTCTCCTAACACTTCAGCGGTTAAATCCAAAATCGTAAATCGATTTCTGATATCCCGACACACGCGAAGGATTCGCTTTGCATCAAGATGGCTGAGGCCCATATCCATCGGGTCCCTTGGGGCTCCAGCACGCTCCAAAGCAATTTCTACTTGGGTCGCGTGTGAATAAGCTAATTCTAATTCTGTTCGAATCTCAACCCACTTTAAACACATTTGCTCCCGCAGCAAGTGCCGATGTGTTGGATTGAACTTCTTCTCAGCTTGTTCTCTCAACGCTTTTCTTGAGAGAACATTAAGATCAGAGTGACGAATCGTCAGCCACTCCTCCAAAGACTCGGTCTCGCTCTCTGTAGGATCCTGCAAAGGACCTTCCAAGCAAGAGCGGATTTCGGTTGCATCCACCTCGTGTACCAGAGAAAACAAGGGTCGCACGAGACCACAAGCAATCCCCACCTGCGTTCCATGGAGCGCCATCGGAGGCAAGCCCCCATCATGACGCGCCATATCAATACGGTGAGACCAAAGATGCTCTCCACCTGAAGCAGGAGCACTTGTTCCTGCCAAAGCCATGGAAAATCCTGAGATCCAGAGGGCCTCCATCAAGGAGGCAATCGCGTCTGCGTCGTCTCGTCCAATCGCTTCCGCTTGTTGCAAGACACGATCAAACGCCTCATGTACCATGTCTGTAGGCAAACGCCAGGGCTCGCGCTCAGCCAGGATGTCAGCCACAGCAGCATCAGCGCCTGCAAAGGGCTTGGAACAAAGGTCACCCAAACCCGCGAGATGCATCGTTCGAGGAGCTTTGGCTATAACCTCTGGGTCCGCGTATATTCCCAAGGCAGGAGTGGCAGAAACACTCGACTTCAAACCCTGTACATACATCGCTGAAATCGGGCTATTGTACCCGTTCATGGAAGCTGCAGTGCCATACACCATATAAGGGATATTCGACAGATGAGAAGCATACTTTGTCAGATCATTAATCGTGCCCGAACCCACTGCCACTGCACTCGCAACCCCTTGACCTGAGATCTCTTTCGCAATAGCTAGGCTGTTTGTATCGTCATTCGAAGGAGAACTACCGTCTGGATTGTCTTGCAACAAATAGGGAACGCAACGAAATCCAGTGTCTCGCAACACACGCTCCACCGGCTCCGCAAACTCTTGGGTCCGTTTGTCAAAAACAACCAAAACAGAGGAACCACTTGTACTTTCACGCAGATCTTTCGCAAGTTGATGTTCAGCACCTCGTTCCAGAGCAGCATAACGAGTGTTAATCGTAACTTCGCTCCCATCAGGCCTCCGATGAGAACTTCCAAGCCATTGCTTCATAGATTCAAGAGACAAACTATTTCTCCCCAAACAGCATTCATACCTCTTTATGCAAGGACGAACGAGAGAGAGAAAAGCACTCTTCCAGCTCGCCCTGAGGTCTCTGTTTGACATCGACAGGATAAAATTACGAAAATAAAGCCTACACCATCGTAGTACTTTTTCTCAAAAACAGTCATCTTTGCATGTAAGAGGCATTCAAAATATAGACAACCATACCCCGAATACTAAGGATGAATTCATGTAGGAACATAGAACCAAAATAAGAGCAGTAGACTCCTCCAATAACAAGTTCTCTACTCGATAGCATGAATCGCTTTCACAAGCAAGAAATTTATCATAAAAGGAGGCATGAAGTTCTAGAAACAGAGTAAAAACACAGTAACTTACAAGAAAAGCAAGGCAAAGGAGAGGAGAGAGATCAATCCATCTCTTGACTCTGCAAATCTCCTAAAACAAACAGCTCTGGGAGCTTATGGACTACAGAATGATCTCATACAAAAGAGGCGAAGCGAGAGGAGAAGGGCAGTCGGCAGTCAGTAGATGGGAGCTGTCAACCAGAGTCACCCAGATGCAGGACAAAGACAGAGCAAGGGGCATGGTGAATAACGTAATCACTGACGCTCCCCAGGAAGATGCGCTTAACAGGTCCGAGTCCACGTGAACCGATGAAGATAAGCTCAGAGCCCTCTTCCTTTGCGACATCACAGATGGTCAGGCGGGGTGATCCCACCTCCATACGCAGATGAAATGTAACACCTGAAGATTCAAGAATCTCTTCAGCCTGGGCTAAGATGGCCTGTCCCCACTCATTAAACTGGTCTTGAATATCGTGCGTGAGATCTTGAACGGAGCCTTCACTCCAATCGACACGCGATTCACCAACCAAGCCAGCAAAGGATGTGACAGGCTCAACGACGGATAGCACAGTGAGTGAAGCATCATTGAGTCGAGCCCATGTGATGGCTTTGCGCAAAGCCTCGCGGCTCCAATTGGAACCATCAAAAGCGACCAAGAAAGATTGTTTCATGAGTGACCCCTACTATTTTTGAGAAAAAACCAGTTAAAAGATAACGTCCTCTCCAAGAGAGATTTTGAGTTAGAGCAGAAATCCATTTGATTTCTATCAAATCACCGACTCTTCACGCGGATGCCATAAGGACCCATTCGACCGGCAGGTCGGGCGAGAATACGGATTTGATAGTGACCCGCAGGCAGCCGCAAGAGCAAACGACAATTCGCCCCTGGCCCAGAATCATCATCCACTCCAAGAACACCACCGCTCCTGTCATCGAGAAAGCATTTTGTGTCGATATGTCCGTCCGTTTGGATGCGATACCGCCCTGTATGTGAGATATGAAGAGCAAAGGCATCAACACGCCGGGTACGAACCAACATAGCTTGAACACGCAAGCCTGGGCGAAGCACAACCCCCCCCTTTTGAGACAAGAGACCAGAGCGACGACGCCGAGTTCGAGTTCGTTTTCGAGTTTGTCGAACCGAAGCAGAGGAGCCGGGAAACGCTTGTCCCCATCGTCGAACGGCCACAAGATAAGGACCTTTTCGTGTACTCCACGCAAGTTTGATCACAAGGGAATACCAGCCGCGCCTGAGATATTGTACGATGCGGCAATTGAATTTGGGTCCACTGTCGTCGTTGTACCGACGCAAACGTCCCCTCTCATAAAGATAGCACTTGGGGTCGGTTCGAGTACCACGAGGGTTTCGGGTCGCGATAATATACTTACCCGAACGTCGGATACGAAATCGGTATCGATGAACATTTCTTCTTGACCTCAACCTCCCACGACGCGCACGTCCAAGCCTCAAGACCCGTGACGGTTTTCGTAAAACAGTTTTGAAAGAGATCTGATAAGAGCCACCTGGGCTGAGTAAACTGCTGACCTCTAACAAGTACTTTTGCGCTCGAAGTGCTTTTGTAATTCGACAGTTCTGGCCAGGACCGCTGTCGTCATTAAACGCGATCCTTTTCCCTTTGGTATCATACAACCGACAAAAGGTGTCTGTTTTACCAACGGTTTGGATTTGATAGATTCGAGGGCCACGGGGCTCTATCACATAATAATCTTTGCTCCCAGAGCCAGCCAGCCGACCCGACAAGGTTCGGCGATACCGCAATTTTCGCGTTTCAAGCCGGACCTTCCTCAAAGAATAGGCACCTCGCCCCTGACTGACCTTGACTTGAACATGATACAATCCCGCACGAAGATACACCAACATACGATATGTTTTGCGACCATGACGAGCGATCTGACGACTTCCCCGAAGCAAGGACAACCGCGTCACCAGAGGCACGGATGAGATCAAATGCGACCTTATCTTGTAAAATCCATCGTGCCTGACTCGCATTTGCAAACGTCTCTTATGCCCCTTTCTCACAGGACCGATCAAGATCTTGCGCGAACCCAAGATCGCAGGAAAGGAACGGTACGAACGCCACACTGCCCGAAGCAACGGAATGTTTTTTTGGTATCGAAAGCGAAGGATATAGGAGCCTCGCAACAAGTAGGCCGCAATGTTGCACCCTTGAGGGAAGATAATCGATTGTTTAATGAATCGTTCAAGCATATCAGAGAGCTTGCAATGCAAGCTTCCTTTCCCCTCCAAAGAAAACCAATAAAGACCCGGACGAGAGACCTCAACCAGAAAGCCACCACTCTTACGTTGGCTTCGCAACCGCTGCACTTGATTCTGAGCCAGAAGCTTTGGAACAAACTGATAAAACCGAATTTGCGGAGCGATTCGAGAGTTTGTGAGAGGAAGTCCAGCACTGGATTGTGAAGCAAGCACGACCTTTCTCACCCGCTTCTTTGGAAGCGGTACAATGTTGGGAAAAATAGAGCCAGGCTGACGATACAATTCGATCTCTTTCGGCTGGCGATGCAATTTGATCTCTTTCGGTTGACGATACAATTTGATCTCTTTCGGTTGACGATACAATTCGATCTCTTTCGGCTGGCGATGCAATTTGACCTCATCAGAGAGTCTCTCAAGTGGTGAGGGTTGGGATGTCTGCATCACAGAGTTCGATCGTCGGCGCCTCAGTCGAACCGAGCCCCTGGTAGGCTTTCGCATCAACAGTCGAACCCAAACATCACCATGCCGCCCGCGTCCTTCGATTCGACAGACTCCTCGCTCTGCTCGGGAGACCCTGCGAGAGACCAGCCAGTTACCCTTGGAGTCCTCTAAGAAACACGCCACCAAAGCTTTATGTTTCGCCTCGATAATATGATACGCACCACCGTCCAGCGTCACTTTAAACAGAGAGTACCAAAAAGGCTGACCTACGGTGCCTTGTGGTGTGCCATCGGCGATCAACCGGGCACGATTCGGGGGAATCACAACATCTCGATCTTTATAGGCCCAGAGGGTATACGCTGACTTGGGCTTTCCAGGGGACCGTAACTCAAGATAGTACTCTCCGGCATTTAACAGCCGACTCAAGAGCCGAACTCGCCCACGAAAACGAACAGAGTAACTTTTCCCTGGCAACCCGTGGCCGTTGAGATCCCTCAATCGCAACTGAGGAGTGTTGTTGTTGAATTTGGTAAGAAAACTGACCCGAGTCCGCTCTCCCAATCGAAAATGATATCGATTGCGATGCCGAGACGATTTTAATCGAGCCCGCATGGGCTCTCCAAAGGTAATCGCATGAAAACGCAACCGGGCTTCTTTGGCCTTGCGAAAATGAACCCGATACGCCCCTGTTTTGGAGAAACGCGCACTTCGAACAAGAAAGGTATACGACCCTGTTGACAAATATTGCATCAGAGAACAGTTGGTTCCTTTCCCACTGTCATCATCGGTGGCCAGATAGGTTAAAGAACTCTGACTGGAATCAAGCAAAGCACACGTTACATCTGTTGTTCCGGTGGAAGCAAACTCATACAATCCATCCTTCATCACCAAAACCCGGTATAACTTCATACTTCCAGGCTTCTCGATCTTTCCAGACAGAGCCTCTCCCTGCGACACAAAAGCAGAGGGCAGCCGATGAACCGTCACCGCAAATCTCTTGCTGCGATAGGGAAAAAGCATCACCTCAATATAATAGGTCCCTCGACGCAAGCGATGCAGTATCCGACAGTTTCTCTTTCGACCGCTGTCATCATTCTGAGCAGCGCGATGAAAGTCACTCCGGTACAACCGACAGTAAGGATCACTGCGCCCTAAAGAGTCAAACACATACCAACCCGGCCTCCCCACGTGAAATCGAAACCAAGCCACATCCCCAACTTCCAACCTATGCCAAACAGGCTTTCCCAACAACAACCTCTTGACCTTTGCCAAAGAATGGAAAGGCCGCACCAGAGGCCGCACCCTACGAAGAACAGGCCGCACCAGAGGCCGCACCCTACGAAGAACAGGCCGCACCAGAGGCCGCACCCTACGAAGAACAGGCCGCACCAGAGGCCGTACCCTACGAAGAACAGGCCGCACCAGAGGCCGTACCCTACGAAGAACAGGCCGCACTCGGAAATATGGAAGCACCCGCTTCAACTCTGGATTGACTCGTCGCAAAGGTGGTACAACCCGCTTCAACTCTGGATTGACTCGTCGCAAAGGTGGTACAACCTGCTTCAACGGTGGATGTACTCGCCGCAAAGGTCGAACGGCTCGCTTCGACGATGGCTTGACTCGTCGCAAAGGTCGAACGGCTCGCTTCGACGATGGCTTGATTCGTCGCAAAGGTGGAAGAAGACCTTGTTTGGATGCTATTTTTTTACGAGTTTGAGTTCGTTTTTTCCGAGCAGGCAAATGTCGTTTCGCGGCCTTACGAAGTGCTGGGCGGCTTGTTGATTTTGAGGTAGGAGAGAGAGACAGCGAACCAAGAGGGGTTTGGCGAAGCTTTGCAGAGGGTCTCTTCAAGACAGGCCTGGACGAAGGAAACAAGCTCTTGGAACGTTTAGGTACAGGTTGAGAGGTTGCCTTTTGAGACTCGGCAAGAGTCGAAGGTGAGGCAGCATCCACAACCCCCAAAGATGTCAGGTTCAGAAAACCAGCGAGCAAAATAGAGAGAAGGGTTGCCTCAACATAAGCTCTATGATTGATGATGGTATGGCTCCATCCATTCCGCATCATACATACTCCTCTTTGGTTTCAATATAGAAAGAACTCTGTTGAGAACCATAGCATTCCCAAACAGGGAAAGAAACCCTGAGGAGCTTCAACTTATTCTGCGTACTTTACAAATGGAGACCAAATCGGCTACCCATCGAAGCAACAAGAAACAAAGGATGGAGTTGAATGGCAAGAACACAACCACAAAAGAAACAGATCTTGTTGGAGATGTTGGGCCATGGTTTGACCATGCTGCACCTGGATGCCCGGCACCCCGAAGCCGACCTACCTCTCTTTTTAAAAGATGACTACCAGCTTCGTCTTAATCTCAGCTATCGCTTCGCTGGAGTGGAACTCCATGTGGACGACACGAGGGTGTCTGCGATCTTGAGCTTTCAGGGAACACCCCATTCGTGTTCGATCCCGCTGGAAACCATATGGGGCCTATCTCACCCTAACACAGAGGACTTCCAGATGTTTCCGGAAGACTTACCCTCAGAGATGCTGGCCCAACTCTTGCCTCCTGAAGTGCTGGCTCAACTCGACGCTCTGCTTGGTGAGAAAGCCAAAGATGGTGACGAAACAGAAGATGGAGCGCAAGTTCATCCGATGCCAGTAGCAGTGCCGCCACTTGAGCTAGTACCTGCCCTTGAAGCAGACAAACCTACAGACAGAACCAGGGCAACAAACGCTCCTTCCCCTGTTCGTAGAGAGTCGAACCGCCCTGCCCTACGATTGGTGGTAGATAACACAGAATCAGAAGAAGAGATACAAACCAAAGAAGAGATACAAACCAAAAGTCCATCAACAACAACGAAGAGTCCTGACAAACGCCCCAAGTTCCGTGTCATTACATCAACCTCGGATGATAAAGAACCCAAGACCTAGCCTATGATTGTTACAAGCGTCAATAATGGAGAGGATTCACGTTGTTCGTCGCGAGGTGACGGAAAGCCCAGGCAGAACGAAGGAAGGCACAGGCTCCCCTCGCAGGCGGTACATCGTACCGTCGAGTGTGAAGTGCTCAAAGAAGTGAAGAAACCGTTCCGCTGAAGCTGCGATGGACGCTTGAGATCACAGCTTGCAAACTCCTAGGATTTTGCGCCGGGCGGTACCAAATGGATGGAGATACAAAGAGCGAGAAGGAAACGTATCATGGAGCTATCTTTACGAAAGCATCTAACAAAATGAGGCCAATTGGAGGTCAAGAAGTATGCCCAGACAATCCGAAGCCAACATCCCCACACTTCGGACGATTCGTTTGTCCGGTACTGAAGCAGAGATGGGGGCACAATATGCTGAATTTATCCGAGGCACGAATCGCCTCGATGCGTTGACTTATCACTTTCGACGTCTTGGGATGTTTGTGGCTCGCAGCTCGATGCCTCGCAAGATTCGAATGAAGTCTATTCTGAGCAATGTTTTGCTCAAAGTGCTCGATGGCTGGACCTGGAAGATGTCTCAACAACGACCGGATGCTAGTCGTTTACGCCAACAGGCTGCCTTACGTACGTTGGGAAAGTCGGACCGTTTTGGGCATGCGATCTTTGCGATGGATGCTCTTCAAAATATCGTCAATCTTGCGAAGTCTTTGGAGGGACATTATATCCCTGAACTCTCCACTCTATGTGCAGGAGCTGCTACTTCAGCAGCAGCCTGTTCTTCTGCGATGTGTTGGGATCGTGCAAGCAGAGACAGTAGCTTGCTTCACGCTCGTAACTTTGACTTTCCTGCACCAGGCTTATGGGACAACGATCAAGCGGTTGTTTTTTGTACACCAAGGTCGGGCTTGCGATACGGTTATGTGGCCAGCTATGGTGCTGATGTTCCAGGAGTGACGGCCTTTAATGAAGCTGGTATTAGCATCACCTTACACACCCGGTTTCACAGCAAGTTTAGCTTTGCTGGTTTTGGAATCTGTGACTTATCTCATGAGCTAATCCGTTGTGCTTCTACCATCGAGGAGGTCATTCAAATTGCGAAAAAGTACCATGCTTATTCGACCTGGGGAATTGCTGTTTCGTCGGCTCAAGAAAAGAAAGCGATCGTTCTGGAAAAAGCTGGTCGTCGTCAGGGTGTTGTTCGGTCCACAGGTGATTATCTGACTTCGACCAACCATTACCAAACACCTGATATGAGGTGGGGTGAAGTCAGTCCTTCTCCCTCCTTTGTGGATCACAGCCGTGCCCGCCTGGAGATGCTTAACGCAGTCATTGATAACTTGCAGTCCAAAGGTGGTGCTACAGTTACCGACTTACAAGAGTTATTATTTTGTCGTAAACAAGCAGGCTCTTCCCCCAATGGCTCCAACAATATAGACATTATGGCTGGTAGTGTCTTACGCCAATGTTATACCGTAAACTCTGTTGTCATTGACGCAAACAAAGAACAGGTCCATGTTGCGGCAGGGAATATCTCTGCCCAAACACCGCAATGGAAGACCGTAGATTGGTCATGGGACAACGCTCCAGGTATGTCTGTCATTCCTCTCGATGATAGAAGAACCAACGAGACTCCCGGCTATGAGACGTTTGCAGAAGCCTATCGCCTCAACCTGCTAGAACTCGACTCCGAACCTGGGCTTGACTTGCTCCTCAAAGCCTACAGTGAAGCCCCCACCGATCCCACCTTACAATTCTTATCAGGGGCTGTATTGCTAGGTAGAGGCCAAATCTCCGAAGCAGCCGAGCGATTTGAAGCAGTTGTTCTCTCCCCACAGCGCAATTTTCGATACGGTCAGGCACTGTTTTGGTCTGCCCAAGCAGAACAGGCTCTCGGCAACCAGGGCGCAGCAAAAGCCCGCCTCCGAGAACTCTCGACACTCCGAGAGCCTCTCCTCCTCCAATATCAATCAACCCAACACCAAAACAAAATCGCTACGAAGCTAGCAAAGAAACCAGAGAATGTTGTGCTCGATTATCTTGGAGTGGATATACTCCTTTAAAACCGCGTTCGGTTTTGTCAAAACGGAGTCTCCGTTCAAGAAATGACCGTATTTTGCCCGAACGACCTTGTCTTTGCGTCCAAAGCACTTTGATGTCTTTCCAGCAACTGAATGACATGGTGGGTTGAAATCCCACCCATTTTCTTAGTTCATCAAGTTTTTCACCAATCCAGTCACTACCTTGTTCTGCGGATTTCTCTGCAAGCACTCGATCAGCAAGACAAGAAGCTGTCCGGAAATCGTCTTCCGACTCAACAATCGCTAAGATCTCAATCATGGGTATTCTCAGATAAAAGAACCCAATCTTCCCCTTCTGCGCTCAGAAACTCACCTGTAGTCAGAATACTCAAGGCTTGTGCATCAAGACCCTCGACAAACAAAGTTTTGAGCATTCGTCCGGCGTGCGTAATGACCACAAAACCCCAGTATTTCCGAACACTCCGACATACAACCAACACCCCGACATACAACCAACACCCCAAGATGATCGAAGCTGCACACTTCCCAGACACTCTCAAAACACTTCTTTGCACTCAGAGTGTGTCACATATGTGTCATTGGAGAATTCAGTTCTTTGGAAAGTCGTGGATGCCTGGGGCAGTTTACCCCATTCCACCAAAGAGACTATTCTTATGCTCGTCCGAGTATCAAAAGAGGCTTAACGGAGAGAAGAAGAGTGTTTTTCAGCAACTCTGCTGTGAAAATGGGTTGCAGAAGTTTTGTAGATCATGTATTTTTTTCCGGGTTCACGTCTTCCACCCCTATCTACATCCCGGATTCTTGACAGACCCATCAACTCACCCTATCGTTGAGTCTCTTACGATTATCTACAACAGATGGGCTTTGGATGAATTTAAACATCGGATGAGGATAGTATGCCGTTCCCTGAGAGCAAACGCATTATTTTCACCAAAAACCCTCTTGTTGAGGTGATTTGTCAATTACGATTTCCACGGTTACTGCGCCTGGAAACTGGAAAGCCTACTGACTTTCAGGAGGCTCTTAAGTCTAATTACCCTTTATTAGAAGTTCAAAATACCATTCCGTCTCCTCCTCCAGGAGTACAACTGAGTCAAGAGGTGATGGAACAGTTACTGAGTCGTTTGCCTCCTCTCGCTTACGAGTTTCGTTCAGAGGATAGGGCGTGGAAAGTGGGACTCAGTAGCAATTTTGTTGCCCTCACATCGTATAGATACCAAAGGTGGGAGGAGTTCAGTCAACGACTTACGGACTTGATAGAACTCCTTGGTCACCTTTATGAAATCACAATATTTACCCGGTTGGGATTGCGATATCGAGCCCTTATTAACGTGTGGTGCTAGTG
>JALTMC010000052.1 GCA_027005175.1 Myxococcales bacterium | reverse complement strand
TGACCCCACAGCATTTGCCCTTGTTGATTTCATACCTCGCCGATTGTTGGCACAGATGACCCTTTGATCGACAGCCCTATCATCCGGGGAACACCGCCATGACTGAATTCGCTGTAAGCTTCTCTTTTATCCTTTACCATCTCACCCCAATCATGTTTCTATTTTTGGCTCTGCTCGTATGGCGATCTCCCCAAAGTTCCTTATACGCCCGCTACTGGATCATCTTTTGCTGCATCACAGCAATCACCTGGACCTGTGCTCTTATCACCACATTGTACCTCCCCTCTCGTGAGGATGCCGATTTGGTGTCTCGTCTGGCCCTGTGCTCCGGCGCTTTGGGCACACTTAGCTATTATGCTTTTTCTTTATCTTTCCTGCAGTTGTTTGAGACCTTCAAACGAAGGCTTTATCTTGCATCACTCTATACCATTATATTGCTCGGTTCTTTCCTATTTACCACCCTGTTTCAGGCCGGGGTAACATGGAATCCATCACTCCACATTATGCAACCGCAGCCCGGTTCTTTAATCGCACTTTACGGGTTGTATGTACTCTATGTTTTTGCCTTCGCAGTTCACCAATCCTATCGAGCATTTCGTCGAGAATCAGGGCAAAGGCGCCTACAGCTTCGTTATTTTTTTATCGGAACTATCATCGCATTGCTTTCAGCGGTGGGTTCCTTGTTGCCCTTCACAAGTTCCCGCTCTTTCTGGGTTTGGATCCCAGGTGCCCTCACCTTGACATTCCCCGCCCTCCTCACTTACGTGATTGTTCGACATCGACTTTGGGACATTCAAACCGTTCTCCACACAACGACCTTCTGGATCATAGTGTCAGGCACCACAATAACCCCTATATACTTATTATTAAACTACACTGTGCAACATGTGAAGAAGGACCAATCAACCTTCTTGCTAGCTGTTACTATCGGTTTATACAGTGCGCTTTTGCTTTTTGTACGTAAGTTACAACCCTGGATTGACGGCCTCTTCTCTCGTCGACACTTCACGCAAAGACAGGTCGTTGATACCTTTGTCGCAAAGATCCGACACCTTCAACAAACACGAGATCTCGCACGAACTCTCGATGAGACTTTGCGCGAGAAGATGAATATCTCGCATGCACGCATACTGATCACCAACAAAATAGGGCATTACTATTACGACGCCATGGGATCGATGACCCCAGGAAGTCGTCTGTTTTTTGACCCTGTCGAAAGGCTAGACTCCTCTGGAAACGAAGGGGATACCAGTAACAACATCGAATCGAGGGAGGAGATGTTTCCCCAGCAGAGCGCACCTTTATGGTTTCGAGCCTGGCTGATTCAACAAGACTGTGCCATCGATTTGGCCTTCCTCGAAACCACCACTCTGACAACGGAAAAGAAAGCGGAGCTTGAGAAGCTTTTTGCCCTTCGCGAGATCGTTGTTATGCTCCCACTGCTGCACAACCAAAAACTGATTGGACTGATAGAACTGGGTGAGAAAAGCAATCTCAGGGCTTACAATCAAGGTGATTTTGAGTTGCTAGAGCAGATTCGCGGCGCCACGGAAGTGGCCATGAACAACGCCCAGTTGTACCAAGAGTTGGACAGTGCCACAGAAGATCTTCGCATGTTGACAGCTAGCCTGGAACAACATGTTCAACAACGCACCCAGGCACTGGAAAAAGCTGTCCAGGAATTGGAACAAGCGTACGAGAAGTTGCGTAAGCTCAATCATATTCAATCACGATTTTTCACCAACATTACCCACGAATTACGTACACCACTCACCCTGATCATAGCACCTCTTGAAGATCAATTGATGCAAGCCAACAATCTGCCAACGACACTCAAACCCACATTACAAATTATGCACCGGCAAGCCATACGACTCTATAGCCTGATCAACGACCTCCTTGATTTTGCACGCATCGATGCCAAAGAACTTCGACTCAAAGTGAGAGAGTTTTCTTTTGAGTCCCACCTTCGTTCTGTCGCCGCCAGCTTTGAATCCCTCGCACGTCGCAACAA
>JALTMC010000051.1 GCA_027005175.1 Myxococcales bacterium | reverse complement strand
GTAGTAAGGACACAAAGGCCAGCCGCCAAAGCCAGGTCTTCCATCCTGCTCGAACAACGATCTCGCCGGTAAATTGAGGTTTGTATGTGAGTTCCCACTTGTTGCGAAGAGCGGAGTCCTGCTCGTCGCGGCCCAGTACATCTGCCGCTTTGTTCAGCTCTTCCCAGGATGCGTTGATTGTAGAGGGGCGATCCATTGGATTTTTGGACAGAATACGATGAAGGAACAGCTCCATGGCTGTCCCGCGTAGCTCCTCTATCGTTTCTCCGGCAAGGGGAGGGCGGTGTGTTAGGATCGCTGCCATCTGCTCGGCGAGTGTGGCTTCTTCGAGAGGCAACTTGCCAACAAACATCTGGTATAGGATCACACCAAAAGCATAAATATCCACACTGGGGCCGAGTTCTTCCGACTTACGACGTCTCAGTTGTTCTGGGGATAGGTAGTAAGGTGTGCCCAGGACAGTTCCTGTGCGTGTTAGATTTTGTTGACCCTCCAACAGATGAGATTCTTGAATCTTCGCGATACCAAAATCCAGGATTTTGACTTGTGGGATGCTGGAGTGGGCTCGGGGTACGAGAAAGATATTGGAAGGTTTGAGGTCACGATGGATGATACCTGCGTCATGGGCAGCCTCCAAACCGGCACAAAGTTGTTCGGCAATTCCTAAAATATAAGAGGTAGGGAGGGGGGCCTCCAGCATCTTGGTTTCAAGATCGATCCCTTCTAGAAATTCGAGAACCATATAGGTCCCGATACCTTCTTGTTTTCCAAAGTGGATGACTTGGATCACGTTTTCATGGCGCAGGTGACTGGCTGCGAGAGCCTCCGTGCGAAAGCGCTCCACGACATCTCGTTTGTGTGTGACCTCAGGGCGCAAAAGCTTGATCGCTACTGGGTTACCAAGCATCGTGTGATGGGCGAGAAAGACGATCGCCATCCCGCCTTCACCCAGCTTCTTCTTGATAACCCACTCGCTAATTTGCTCTCCAATGTAGCTAAATGCTGAACGAGGGGCCTCGCAGTTGACACACTTTATAGTGCTGTTTTTATTGTTGTGACTGCACTCACTACATTGCCACATTCAAGAGAATCCTTACACGTTCCCGATGGTTCATTCACTCTTCTCACAGTGATTGTGATTGTACGCGAGGAACGATGCAAAGGGCAAGCTCGATTGTTTCTGTCAAAATTTTGCAGGGCCTTCAAGGCCTCGCTATCATAGCAGGGCACACCCGTGCGACCAAATTTTACCATGCGGTGATGAGATCGCTCAGATGTTTATGGGCTTCCTCTACACCATTCATAAACTTAATAAACCCTGCTTCATGGCAAGGGTTTTGGGAGAACAGAGCGACCATGTATCGCTTTGGTGAACAAATTGAGTTCCGGATCGACCGACGTCAAATCCTGCTGTTGTTTTTGGGCGGTTTGTTTTGGACAATGCTTTCCTTTTTTCTTGGCATGATGGCGGCAGGACCAGGGCATGTACAGAAAAATCTTTCTGCTTTAGGCTGGTGGGAACACCAGCCCAAACATGGAAGAAGGCTTCGTCCTCTTGCACAGTCAGGTCGTGGCTCTGTCACTTTCAAAGTCATACAACCTCAAGTGAGGGGCCAGGGGATAGGGAGAGGGCTACCCATTCGGTCGGCTGGAAGACGAACACAAGCTCATTCCAGAACAACCCTTCGACGAAAGCAGAGAGGCTTGTCCCTTCGAAGGACTCATCGCTCTCGGCGAGGACAGGGGGCAGGCGTCTCTCGGCCTGTTCGACTTGTACCTTCAGGGGTTCGCAGGCAGCGCTTGCACCGGAAGTCCAAGCCAAAGAGACGCCATCGATGGCGCCCACGGCGTCGGATTCGTCCACGGCGTCGGATTCGTCCACGGGTGCGGTTGGCACAACGGGCTCGATCGCTTCGGTATCGGCTAGCCAAAAGCGAGACTCGTTCGGTATTGCAAGACGCTGAAAGGTTTTTAAGAGCGTCTTCTGGGCAGGCTCGAAGGTTGAGGCCTCACTCTCAACGACGTTCTCGTCGGGCTTGTCACATACGTGTGCCCATCTCTCGGGGGCGTTTTGTGATCTTGCTTCGATCTCCTTCTTCCCTTTCTGGCAAGAAGCGGCTTCGTTTGCGTTTGCGTAGAAGAGGATTGCCTGTTCGTATCATCCGAAGAAAGCAAGGCTATGCTCTCGAACTTGGACGATTCTCTCGATACAGTAACGCTGCTCGATGCCTTCGAACGTTTCGCAGCAAATCCTCTGTTTCATCGCGTATCGTACGAAGAAGATCCAGATGAGAGGAGCCATTTTGTTGAGGTCGTGAAGTTGTACCACGTATCTGATGAGTTGTCTGGATTAGGCGATTCTCTCTCGCCATCCGTGTGGATCCTCGATTCGGGCATATTGGAGATCAAGGATATACTTGTAGAGGCGACCGGCGAGTTCACCTGTCTGACCGTCAGCAACTTGGTATTCTTTCTCTTTGTAGAAGAACTTCTTGACAGGGGCAATGATGGCGGCAGTTCCACAGCCAAAGACTTCTTTGAGCTGCCCTTTGTTGTTGGCTTCTGCTATTTCGTCGATGGTGAGTCGCCGCTCAACGACATTCACACCCCAGCCTTTGGCAATTTGAATCACAGCATCTCGGGTGTTGCCAGAAAGAATACTGCCTGTGAGAGGGCTGGTGATCAGCTCGTCTTGAATGCGGAAGAAGATGTTCATCGTGCCAACTTCTTCGACATATTTGCGTTCGACAGCGTCAAGCCAAAGAACTTGTGAGTAGCCTGCTTCACGAGCTTCTTTTTGTGCAGCGAGGCTTCCGGCATAGTTTCCGCTGGTTTTTGCTTCTCCTGTGCCACCGGCCACTGCGCGAACATATTTGTCGCTAACATAGATGGAGATAGGGTTAAATCCTTCGGGGTAGTAAGCTCCAACGGGTCCCATGAGTATATAAAACAGATAGGTCTCTGAGGGCCGCACACCAAGGAATGGGTCTGTGGCAATGATCGTGGGTCGGATGTACAGGGCGCATCCTTCCGATTGTGGTATCCACTGTTGATCGATCTCGATGAGTTTTTTCATTCCAGCGGTGATCACATCAGGATCGACGGGTGGAATGACCATTCGTTGGCAAGAGTTATTCAAGCGTTTCCAGTTGTTTTTGTAGCGAAACAAGTACACACCACCATCTTCACCCCGGTATGCTTTGAGACCTTCAAACACTTGCTGGCCATAGTGGAGGACCATGGCCGAGGGACTCAACACGAGATCCCGACGGGGCTCGATACGTGGGTTATACCAGCCTCGTTGCGTATTGTAATCCATGAAAAACATATGATCTGTAAAATACTGACCAAATCCGAGTTTGGTTGAGTCCTGAGGGAGGGTGCTTATATTGCTTTCCGTGGCCAACTCAATCTTGATATCCATGGTTTTTGCTCCTTCTATCTTGGCGCTTTCATTGATGGCTTTCCCAAAGTCAGACGTTGGGGAGGCCATAACGAAGCGATGTTGTGGGCAAGCTCAGGTGAGTCCGTTTCCAGGGTGCCGATTTTGGCGCATTATCCGGGTCGAACTCACATGATGAACACAATCTTGGTAAAGACCTGTTTCACCTCTGGGGTTCTTGTGCAGTTGTCAGAGAGCTTGTATTCGAATCTATCTTTCCCAAAAGAGTCTTCTCTCTCAGGGTATTAATCTTTCTTCTGCGTGTTGGGAGGATATCCTTGCTGCTGAGGGTATCCTTGCTGCTGAGGGTATCCTTGCTGCTGAGGGTATCCTTGCTGCTGAGGGTATCCTTGCTGTTGAGGATATCCTTGCTGTTGAGGATATCCTTGTTGCTGAGGATATCCTTGCTGCTGAGGGTATCCTTGCTGCTGAGGGTGTCCTTGCTGTTGAGGATATCCTTGCTGTTGAGGATATCCTTGTTGCTGAGGATGCCCTTGTTGGGCGGTGTTCTGATATTGTGGAGTGTCGGATGCCGGAGTGGGTTGTTGCGTCGCAGGGGCGTGGAGGAGTTCATCATCTTTGAACTCTTCCGAAAGCAAGTCGATGGCACCTGGACCAGACATCTCCTCGTGAGACATTGTTGTGAGCAGCGATGATTTTGGTTTGAGATCACTGTCTCCCAGGCCGCGCTCTCGGATCAATGTAAAGATCTTATTGATCGAGCCCACCAACTTTTTCCAGGGGCGGGCTAATCCGTTGTCTGGGATATTCATAAACTCATCTTGAGCAGCGGTTTGGAGTCGTGGGAGGACACGGCGGAAGTAGAGTATTTCAGCACCAGAGAGCCAGGTCGCCAAGAGAAATGCTACAATCAAGCAGACTAGGGAAGCGATCAAAGGACCACCACTCTGGTAGTAGTTTTGACGTGTGATCTTGAAGAAGTTTTGGGGTCTTGGGGTGAGCAAGACATACCCTACTTGCCCGGGGCTAAGTTCAGCTGGGAAGTTTCCCACCATGAAGTTGTAGTCTTTTTCTTGGATGGTGGCTTTGAGTCGGTCTCGATCCATTCCGTTTTGGTATTTATCTACGATCGTGTCGTAGTCTCGGGCCTTAAACCACCCACGAAAGACACCAACAGACTTGGGGTCGGACATATTGTAGGCTATGGGAGCCAGCACCGCATCACCGGCTTTGGCCTTGGTTGCTGTGAACAGTAGAATGCGAGAGCCTTTTGGGATCATCTTGGCTACGGGATCCAGGACCTTGCTGTTGAACCGTCGAGCATAAAGTAGCGCGGCCATCACTCCCTTTTTCTTTTTTGTATGATAGATGGGAGCGGCTGCAACGATAGAGCTAAATCCATTGATATTCCAAAGGCCTGTGCGAGTGCGACCCTGGAAGGCATCATCGACATGAGCGATGGCGTGACGCAAACGATGCTTGTCATGTGCATAAACCCCAGGTTCGTTAGAGCGAAACAACAGCCAACCATCTCTTGTGATTACATAATACAACTCTGTGCTGCCATCGAGTTTTTTGTGTAGGCTAAACTTTTTCCTAAGTGACCGATGAACTTGTTCGTAGTTCATGGTCTTGGTTAACTCATCAGCAGCATCATACTTCAATTGGCTCACTGCACGACGCAGTGCACTGTCTTTGGTATCTGCCGCGACTTTCTTTTTCAGATTTTTGTAATAGTCACGTAGACCATGTTCTAGCCTTTGACTGGCCAAAAGGGGACGAAGTCGTTCATTCTCCTGAGCCACTCGGCGGTTGAGATCAGGTTGCATCAACCAAATCTGAATCGTAACAACTGCCGTGAGGATCACTCCAAGCCAGACTTTAATGTGGAACATCTAGTGTCTACCTCTGTATGCTTTACGGATAGGAAGGGAAATCGATAGGAACCAAAGATTTTATTGTCTTTGATGGTACAGGTTTGCACATCAATGGTCAATGCTAACAATTAATATTCTTTGATATCATATGGTTCGGGAATTCGAGTAGGTGAAGAATGGAGGTGCAGTTTGGAGATTGGAGAAGGCGAAGAGCTGAGATCTGGAGATTGGAGAAGGTGAAGGGCAGAGATGAGATTGGAGAAGGCGAAGAGCTGAGATGAGATTGGAGAAGGCGAAGGGCAGAGATGAGGTTCGAGAAGGTGAAGGGCAGAGATTTGGAGATTGGAGAAGGTGAAGGGCAGAGATGAGATTAGATCAGAGAAGGCGAAGGGCTTGGTTGAGATATCTGTTGGCTTTGCGGCTAGAGCCTCCAAAGATCGCTTGTTGACTGTTGATCAGAGCCTTCAGAACCTTTTGGTTCGTTGTTTTGGAGAGATTATTTTTGGATTTGAGATACAAGCGTTTCACTCGCGAGAATTTACGTTTGATCATACCAATCGGAAGTTTTCGTAGGGAGCGCCAATGTCGCAACGTTTTGCGAAGCTCAGTTTGTGCTTGGCCAAACTTCTTGCGTCGGGCGGCCTGTTCAGCTCTACGCCAAGTTCGGGCTACGTTGGGCGGAAGATCGGACGAGCGAAATTTAAAACGCCGCATCCACCGAGAGAACCCTCTGCGACGTTTGCGATATTGTGTGGAAGGTGAGATATACGCAACGCGCAGTATGCGACGTCGGGGGCGGGGGCGTTGACGTCGTGGCTTGGTATGACGAACCACAGCAACTCGTGTTGGGGGTGGATTATCGTCGGGGTCGTCATCATCGTCATTTTGTTGGTTGGGAGATGGAGCAACCTTAGCCTTGAGTGGCCTTCGTTTGACGGGGCGTCGAAGCCAGGGTCGTTTGCGGACCGTGTGTCGTGCTTTGGGCAAATCCATGTTGCTTGAGGGGAGATGAACGAAGTAGTAATAGCCTGCTGCACCAAGCATGAGAAACAAGACTAAGAATACAAAGATCTTACCTTTTCCACTGCTTGGTGAGAGGGCTAGATCATCTTCGATGTCCCGTGAAAAGTCTTCTTGGATGGGAGCACCAGCATACGATGTGTTGGCTGCTTTGGACTTGGAGCGACGCACTGCTTGATGAGGCAACGGTGTATGTGCGACGTTGTCAAAGGTTTGTCGGACGCTCTCTTGAACAAGTCCAGGAACTGCCCTCGATGTCGAAGGAGCTTCTTCCACCATCGTACCTGGTCCTGCGCTGGGAGAGGCAGGAGAGTAGGGGGTGCTGAAGCCTCCTGCAGCTGCATGAGCCGGAACAGGGGGAGAGGGTACTGGGCTTCCTGGAGCGGAAGGGAAGCTGGGTCGAGTGTTGGGGGATGGAGTTGGAGGTGGTGCGCTCAGGCTCCCCACCACAACGGGGGGAGATGATTCTGCATCCTGAACCAGCCGCTGTAGATCATTTTGGAACTCAGCCTCTTTGAGCGCGTTCTCTAGTGCCTCGCTCATTTTTTTGGCATCATCATAGCGATCAGCGCGGCTTTTGCTCAATGACTCCATCACAACCTTTTCCAGCGCACGTGGAATTTTCAGGTTGGGATAGGCCTCAGAGATCGGGGTCGGTGGATCGGTGAGATGGCGTGCGATCACTTCTACGGGAGTTGTTCCACGGAAGGGAACCTCACCTGTCAGCATCTCGTAGAGAATGACTCCCATGCTGTAGAGATCGGTGCGACCATCGAGTTCTTCACCTTTGGCCTGCTCTGGCGACATGTAATACGGTGTCCCACAGATCATTCCAAACATGGTCAGGGCTGATTCACCGTTGTTGTGTTGCTCTGTCTGTTGGATCTTCGCGATGCCAAAGTCGCATACTTTCACAAAATCTTGGTAGCCCGACAGCTCGGCCAACATGATATTTTCGGGTTTGAGATCACGATGGATGATCTTATTGGCGTGAGCGAGATGCAGCGCGTTCAGAACCTGGGTCGCGATATTCACAGCACGCTCAGGGGCTAGAGGTGCTTGTTTGGAGATGGTTTCAGCGAGATCTTCACCGGTGATATATTCCATTGCGATGTAGAGTGAGCCATTCTCTGTCTCGCCAAAGTCGATAATACCGATGCTATTGGGATGATTGAAGCGGCTGGCTGCTTGGGCTTCACGCTGGAATCGCTTTGAGACGCGACGGTCTTCCATGAGGTGCGGATGCAAGACTTTGACCGCGACCAATCGATCGATGGGCTGCTGAAGGGCACGGTACACCTGCCCCATCGCACCTTGACCGATGAGCTTTTCAATCTTATATCTGCCCGCTAATACTTGTCCGATCAGAGGGTCGGGACCATCCATCGGAACAGCGGCACCGCATTCTTCACAAATTTCGTGCGTTTCTGGATTTAAATGATCGCACTTGGGACAAACCTTCACAATGCTGACCTTCTCTATGGGTCAAACAACAGGAACCCTGTTGTTAAGTAGTATCCACAACTTAACACAGCCATATCTGAGACTCAAGTAGGCAACACATCAATCATGCTCTCCCACAATAGAGAATTTGGTTAAGCTATCAACATTAGACGGCGAAGCCAAAGAAAAGTTGAGTGAATATGTTTGCTTTTCCCTGACCTCTCTTGCAAGCCTATTGATGGAGCACTCTTCATTCTCGTTGAGAAGCCCTTCTATCCCAACTCTGAAAGGGATTGCCTTTACAGGCTCTTCTTCTTATAAGGTTGTCCCATTTTGTTGGTATTTCTATTAATCTATTTTGAGTGGCGTCTCTTTGGGGTGGACATTCTTTGGATGAAAGGGGCGGAACACCAGCTAAAATGAGGCGACTTATGTCCAAAGTAGCGCAAATCCTCTTCCCAAACGCAGGATTGTGATAATCGACAGCGAGCACAAAGACGACTGG
>JALTMC010000050.1 GCA_027005175.1 Myxococcales bacterium | reverse complement strand
AGTCGTTCTCATGCGGGGCTCGCAATTATTCGTTTGGATACGCCTGGAGGGTATTTGCGGGCCACCCGTACCATGGTGAAGGCTATCCTCAACGCTGATATCCCAGTGGCAGTGTTTGTCACTCCATCGGGAGGTCGGGCTGGTAGTGCAGGTGTGTTTATCACGATGGCTGGGCATATCGCAGCCATGAGTCCAAGCACGAATATTGGGGCAGCCCATCCGGTGATGGGTGGTGGGAAAGACCCCGAAAAAGCGGCTGGAAAACACATGGCAGCCAAGGTTCTGAATGATACTGTGGCTTTTATCAAAGCGATCGCCAAGAGACGCAAACGCAATGTTAAGTGGGCCAAAAAGGCCGTCGTGGAGAGTGCTTCGATTACGGCCACAGAGGCCCTTAAGATGAATGTCATTGATGTTATCGCTCACGATGTTTCGGACTTGCTTCGTAAAATCGACGGGAAGACTGTTGTTGTTGGACAGCGCAAGGTTGTGCTGCACACCAAGAATATGGTGATCCGCAACCAGGAGATGACCTTTAAACAGAAGGTTGTGATCTTCTTCTCCAATCCCCAAATCGCCTATTTTCTTATGATGTTTGGTGTGGGGGGGATCATGATGGAGATCTATCATCCCGGTGCGATCTTCCCCGGTGTTCTCGGAGCCATCTGCTTGTTTTTGGCCTTTGTCTCCTTTCAAATCCTACCCATCAACTATGGAGGGCTGGCGTTGATCTTGCTGGGGGTTTTACTCCTGGTTGCAGAGCTGCTGACACCAACGTTTGGGCTGCTGTTCGTAGGTGGAATGATCAGTCTCACCATTGGTTCCATCTTTCTGATCGATTCTCCCGATCCAAACTTGCGGATCTCGTTGTCAACGATTCTCCCAACGATGGGGGTCCTCTCTCTTTTGTTGGGAGCTATCTTAGTTGCGATCATGAGGACATATGGTCAGCCTGTCATGGGTGCGGAGCAGGGAATGATTGGGGAGGTTGGAGTGGTTCGAACCGTACTACAACCTCAAGGAACAGTTCGGATCCGAGGCGAACAATGGAACGCCGAAGCCAGCGAAGGAGAGCCTTTGGAGCCGGGAACGACTGTGAAAGTTGTGTCGATGGAAGGCTTGCGCTTGCAAGTGGTTTCTGTTACCAACAATGCCACATCTGATGACAAATCACCCACTTGATACTTCCCACGTTTTCAACGGTTGAGAAATCCTTGTCTCCTCAACAAAAAGGGACTGGGGTTTGTGGAATTTTCCATATTCATCATTAATAGGAGAACACACTATGTTTTTTGGACAAGCTGCCAATCTACCTTCTATGGGTATTGTCTTTGCTCTCGTGGTTTTTCTTTTCATTCTATTTTCCGCCGTTCGTATTTTACGTGAATATGAGCGGGCTGTTGTCTTTCGACTGGGGCGGCTGTACAAAGCCAAGGGGCCTGGACTGATCTTCCTGATCCCATTTGTGGATACCATGGAGCGCATCGATACACGTGTGCTGACTCACGATGTTCCCTCTCAAGATATTATCACTCGTGACAATGTTTCGGTGAAGGTGAACGCGGTGATCTATTCTCGCGTCATCGATCCTATCAAAGCTGTTGTTGAGGTGGAGAATTATCTCTATGCCACAAGTCAGCTCGCACAGACCAAGTTGCGCGATGTTCTGGGGCAAGTGGAACTGGACGACTTGCTCTCCAACCGCGATGAGATCAATGATCGTCTGCAAACGATTCTCGATGAGCAAACGGATCCTTGGGGGATCAAAGTGAGTCTTGTTGAACTCAAGCATGTGGACTTGCCACCCGAGATGGTTCGCGCGATGGCGAAGCAAGCGGAAGCAGAGCGTGAGCGTCGTGCGAAGATCATTGCTGCCGAAGGTGAAATGCAAGCGTCTGCCAAGTTGGCGGAAGCTGCTCAGGTGCTCTCCCAGGATCCTGCTGCATTGCAACTTCGCTATCTGCAGACCTTGATCGAGATTGCTTCCGAAGGAAACAATTCCACTACGATCTTCCCTCTCCCGATGAATCTCATCGCTCCGTTCATGAAAGATCTATAAGTTCTCTCCAACGTTTTCTCTTTCCAGAATCTCTCTCTCCTCTCTCCTCTCTCCTTTCTTCTCTCTAATTCCAAGGTGTTACATCTTGTGCCGGGTTGGTGGGTTCTTCTCTTGAAGCCGCTTCTTCTCTCGGCTGTACATTCGGAACTTGTGTGTGAGGTTGTCCTTCTGCTATGGTGCGTTTGAAGCATAAACTATGGTAACAGAGACACCGTGCGTGTTGACACGTGTGAAGACGGTGGAAAAAACCACAGTTCCGAGTTTCGAATTCTGATGGGTCTGCCTATCAGTCCTATGATCAAGGATAATCAATTGATTCCATACATGAGTTTCAAAGCGTGATGTCGAGGGAGCCGTACTATGTCTCGTATTAGAATTCTAACGATGCTCTTTATTTCTTTCTTGATAGGGACTGCAGCATCCGTAACGCTGTATCGTTATTGGGTAAAGGACTACCAAGAGCAGGTTCTGGAGCCCGAGATGCAACAGCGTCTCAAAACGGTAAATGCGGCCATTGAACTGTTTGCTTATAATCGTACACGGTTGGCGGGTCGGCACGTTATGGACGCAGCCAAGTTGCTGTCGGCCTTCGAAGAGACAAACAAACAAAAACGACGCAATCGTGTGCATGATGAATTGAATGTGATGCATCGAGTGAATGATGCCTCAAAGCAAGCTTCTTTGCTCGCGGCTGTGGATCTCAAAGGTGAGGCTTTTGTTCGGGCTGATGACCCCAATTGGAAGGCTGACTGGAAGAAGATCAAACCCGTGGCGATCGCCCTTCGTGGGACCGCTTCTCATGGCTTTGTGATGTTCAATAAGAAGCCTATGATCTTTCTCGCGATTCCTGTGATGAAGCAATCACTGTCAACGCCCAAGCCTGTGGCGACCGATACAGACAATAAACTCAAAAAATCTGTTGGCAAGAAAGTGAAGCCAAAGTGTCCTTCTCACCGTCGCTATGCGTGCTGGCGTCCCTGTATCAAACGGCGTAAAAATCGCAAGTGCTTGCGCTATGCCAAGAAGAAAAGGTGCGGATGCATCCGGCGCCGACGTCGTAGGCGACGTCGTAGGCGACGTCGTCACAAAAAGAAGAAGAAGACAGGTATGCTGAAGCCTGCAACGGCGGTCCGTACACGTCTGGCCCAAGGGGCTCCCGATTCTCGTTCGACTCCTACGTCTGCTGTTAAAAAGAAGCCTGTCGCTGTTGGAAAGCGTGCCAAACAACTGGGTGTGATTGTGCTGGGTTATCATCTCGACGATCGCTTGGCTCTCTCCATGAAGCTGACATCAGCGACCGATATGGCTTTTGTGTCGTCGAAGGGAAAGGTGTATGGAGCAACACTCAACGGTCGGATGCGCGACCAATTAATTTCTGCTTTGAAGAGACCCCAGATGTCGAAAGGTGACCAAGCGGGTCAAGGGGTATGGTCTCTCGAACTCACAAAAGACCATCCTTTTATTGCAGTTCGGAGCCCACTCTCGCGAACCTCCTCTGTGGGTCTTTTGGTTCTGCGACCGATGAAGCCGATCTATGAATTGTTTCAGAACTATGTTCTTTGGGGTGGACTTGTCGGAGGCTTGAGTTTCCTCTTGGCTTTGGTCTTGCTCTTTCCTGGAATCAATCGTTTTCGCCGTGACCTGGAGGCGATCGAGGATGGTGTTCTGGAGACTTACAATTCTGGGAATCTCCGTGTGAGCTTCAATCCCGACTCTGCCTGGCTGCTTGGAGCCTTGGCCGGTTCTCTGAACAAACTATACGCACAGCTACGAGGGGAGCCCGACGAAGCTTATAACGAGCTAAAGCAAAGCGGCGACTGGGATGTTGAGGGTCTTGGTGTGGATGAGCGTATCCTCTCAGGGACCTTTCAGGTGCCTGAAGAGGTGGTAGAGGCTCCTCAACCAAGTGAGCCCGTTGCCCAGGTTGAAGAGGAAGAAGACGCTGCGGGAATGGATGCAGACAACGCAAACGATTGGATCGAGTCGTTGCTGAGCAACCCCGATGCACATTATGAAGAGGTCTTTATCCGCTATATCACAGCAAAAGAGGAGTTGGGGGAAGATGTAAGTCGGCTAAAAAAAGATCGATTTGTACAGAAACTCCACAAGAATGCAGCGCAGTGTATGAAGCAGTTTGATGATTGTCGAGGTGTTTTGTTTGATGTGACAGTCAAAGACAACAAGGTGATCTTAAAACCACAATTGATTCCCAAAGAATGAGTCAAACCTCCTCTTCGATCCATGTTGTGCAAGAGGGGGAGTTGAATCTTGCCGTTTGGGTTCCGATCACGACAGCCGAAGGCCCAGGTCGTCGGTTTGCCCTGTGGGTGCAGGGGTGTGCTATTCGTTGCGAGAGGTGTTGTAACCCTGAGATGTTTCCCTTCTCGCCTCGTCACTTGCTGTCTGTCTCCGATGTCCTCTCTCTCATCCTCAAATCCCAAAAACAGCACCATATCGAAGGCATCACATGTCTTGGGGGAGAGCCTTTTTCTCAGGCCGCGCCTCTGGCCTCCCTGGCGGAGCAGGTCCAGCAACATGGACTCTCTGTGATGGTCTTTTCGGGCTACCAGCTAGAGGACATTCAGGCCCAACAAGACAAAGAGGCCGAACGTTTGCTTTCTGCCATCGACATCCTGGTTGATGGCCCTTATATGGCATCACTCCACACCAACGAACGTCGATGGATTGGCTCTACGAATCAGCGCATCCACTTTTTCTCTGATCGATACAAACCTGATGATCCTGCCTGGACTCAACCCAACAGTATCGATATCCACTTTGATGGCAAAGAACTTCATATCACCGGATTTCCCGAAGGTCCTTGGGCAGCGTATTTTAAGCAGAAACGACTCGCTGCTTTATCCAAAGTCAAAAAGTGAGTGATACAAAGTCCACAGGTGTTGAAGAGCGGTACATCATCTGGAGTAAGCGAGGGTTTTTCTGAGTAGCTCTCCGAGTTTCTCTGCAAACTGAGAGACAGGGACTTCGGAGATCGACTGCGGGTAGAATTCTTTGACATGTTGGGTGTCTGGTCCGAGTCCAACGCCGATGAGAGTGATAGGTGGGGAGTGTTTGGTGAGACGACTGATCGTATCTGTCAGATCTTGTGAAGAAGAGTGTTTGCCTTCTGGATAGCCGTCACTGACAGCAATTAAGATGCGCTCATAAGCGGGTTGTTCAAGGAGCAGGTCTGCGGCATGTTGGAGGCAGGGGCCATCGTCATTGTGCTCCGGACAGTTGTGTCCGTTGGGTCGATTTCCAGAGATCTCCATGGGCATTTCACCGATCTTTTGACGAATATAGGGGCTGAGTGTTTCTCCAAATTCGACAAAAGGCAGAACGATATCTTGAAATCCTAGAACTGAAAATGGAACATGGATACGTGATAATGTTTCGGTAAGAAGGATTGTTCCACACAACGCTGCCTCTGATTTTTCCCCTTCCATGGAGCCCGATAGGTCGATGAGTAAGGTGATGGCTGTAATTCTTCGTTCAGGAACAGTCTTTCTTGTCCAGATCCTGTTGTATTGACGGGGATCGGCTTCGAATGCCATGAGCTGTCGAAGATCGACGATCTGCCCTGTGGCATACCCAGAGCGTTTGCCTAGGCGTCGCCTGGGACGAAGCAATTGTTCGAAGGTGCGGGTCAGATGATCGATCTGCTGGGCCACTTTTTGCAGTGCGATGTCATACCTCTGTTTGGGAGGGGGGAGCTCGACATGTCGTTGCTGTGACCTCATTGGGCGTGGGAGGCGTCGGTGTGGTTGTCGTGGTAAATCGGAAGGCAATGGGTGAAGAGCCGCTTCACGTGCTGAGATGAGGGGTTGCGTGGAGCTACGTTGGTTTTGGAACCAGCGATCGAAGATGCGAAGAGGCAGCGTGGATCGCGATGGCTCTCGCTCACTCGGGAGCTTCTCTTTCAATGACTCTCGTAGGATGCGATGGAGTTCTTTTTGGTCGTCTTTGTTCAGTGCCTCTTTGGCATCTGTTGCAGATTGTGGGTTCTTTTCTAGCATTTGCTGGATTCGATCAAGGTCATCGTCCAGCAGTTTTGCAGCGAGAGGTAAGATCTCTTCTTCCGCCAGAACAATACTTTGAAGTGCCGACAAACAGACGCCTTGCTCTCGTCGAGGAACAGAGAGCAAGCGCGATGAGAGTTGTAGGCGGGGTATGACAAAACGCTGAAACCAAGTGTTGACCTGCGGGTCAAACGAGCCGGGAGAGAGGTGGGTTGGGGGGAGTGTGAGAGCGTATTTTCGTCGGGCTTCCCGGGTGGCATCCAATGTCTCGCGAACACGTGGAGGTAGCTGTATTGTTGAGGGGAGGGGGTTCCAGTGGAAGGCATACTCCCCTGCACAAGCCAGGCAGAAGGACACAAAAGCTGGACGTTGATCCAGCTCCTCCCACTCGGAGATGCTGTCGCGGTTGGCGATGTCGATCCAAGCCTGTACGCCGGGGTAGCGCTGTGAAATCCAGGTGTTGACGCGAGGATCTTCGATCCCATTGAGTAGGTATCCAAGCGCAGGGAGGCTGGGAAAGTCGATACGAAACAGATTATATCGACTGATAAAGAAATGTCCCACTTCATGAGCTAAAATCCCCGCACAGAATTCCGGTCCACGCTTTTTCAGGTCATCACGAGCAACGAGAATGACCCGGCGAAGTGGATCGTAGGCCCAAGAGGATTGAGACAATTCAACGTTGATGCCGATATCCAAGCACAGGCCTGTGGCTAGCGCTTGGAGTCGAGACATGTGAGTTTCAACTAGCATTCGTCAACTCCTGCACGATATCAATCTCCACATGCTTGGACATCACAAGAACAACCACAGAATACTGCTACTTGGTACTCATACAACACGTGTCAATCTCCACATGTTTGGGCATCACAAGAACGATACACATCGGTGTGATGATGCGGTCTTTCAGTCTGTGAGGGGGTTGCCCGCCTCATCATTCTCATCAGATAAAAACCTCTTAGGTTGCGGGCGTGGAAGCCCCTTCCCGATCGCGGAGCCAGCGTCCTCTACAGGACGAAGCCCGGATGGGGTGGGGGTTCTTGACTCTCACCGTCACCGTCGCCGTCGTCGGTTTCCGTTTGGGTTCTCAGTTCGAGGGTGGCTCCGATGGCCTCCCATTCGCGTTTGCGCTGTTGGGCCTCTTCAAGGGTGAGACCTGTGTAAATAGTGCTGTTGACTTGAAGTAATTCTTCTGCTTTCTGAATATCACCCTTTGTGAGAACGATGAGTTGCTCCAAAACATCTTCCTCTTGCGAACCTATATTCACCAGGACCAAATTGCAGTTCCTTGTATTGAGCAGCCATTGGTTGGGTCCAATGCCTACAGCGTCGAGCAATTGGATAACGATCATCTGGTCGTTGGGGTCGGCGATTCGAGCGAGATAGTATCGATACAATGCCAAACGCAGAAGGCGTGTGCTGTCATCCTGGGTGTTGGGGAGGAGGTTGGCCAGGAAGTCGATGAAACTCAGCAAGCCACGTCGCGTAAAGATGTATCGTTCACGTCGGCGATTTCCAAGGCGAGGTGCACCACCTCCTTGTGGTCTCACCGCATGCTCCAAAGAGGCGTGAAAGCGGGCCAGTGCATCCAAAAATGGACTGAGTACCGGCACTTCAGCGAGCATCCCATAAGGTGCTGCGACCTCTGTGCCGTGAAAAGACTGACCCATCACTGTGATCCTGGGTTGTTGTCCATAAATCAGCAAACTGAGCATTTGCAGGTACTCTGTTTCGCCCGGCGGTGGCACAAAACGGTAGGCACGCCAGCGGTCGCGATAAGCGGGGCTGAGCGTAGAGCGGCCCTCGTATTCAGCGGGGTTCATTGTGGCAAACAAGCGAAAGTCGGGATGAACGGGCTCTCCACCAGGTCCAATCACAGCGTTGTCGAACTCTGTAAGGATCAAGGAGGGAGTTTGTTCCAATACAGAATTGAGGCGTTCGAGGATTTGAGGCTCTGCGAGGTTTACCTCGTCGAGCAAAACCCACCAACCTTGTCGCATGGCCTGGACAATCAGACCGTCTTGCCAACGCCAGGGAGAGCGTGAGTTGTTGTCGCTCTCAGGTCCACCGAAAACTTCTCCCTCATCACGTTGAGCCAGAGCGTCTGTGGTGAGGGGCTGTCGCGGTTTTGTTCCGTCTTTGTCTGGTACGAATCGGGCGATAAGTTCAGAGGTATCGGTCTGACCGTTGAGG
>JALTMC010000049.1 GCA_027005175.1 Myxococcales bacterium | reverse complement strand
TGGGATGGGCACTGGGCACTTCGTGTTCTGCGAGGAATGCCATTAAATCGAGAAAATAAGGTAACTCCTTGGCGGAAAGTTCTAAAAAAATAGTAAGAACATAATTGCCATTATATATATATATATAACAGCTCGGTTGTGGAGTTTTCGTCGCAGATTGTTGGCCTCGATGATCCACTTTCGAGAGAGCTGATAAGCCCCTGTCTCCTCGACCAATGCATCGAGAGTTCGTGTCTCCATCTCCGAGGAGACACGTGCAGGGTGGCCCATCCGCACTACATTTAATCCTGCGGCGACGAGTCGCTCTCCGAGGTTGTCAACGGCTGCGTTACTGGCTGCCGTTGCCAGCACACGTTTGCCGCATGCGACAGCCTGTCGAATGACTTCGAGCAGAGTTCGTGTCTTCCCAGTGCCTGGAGGTCCGTGAACCAAAGCGATATCTTGTGCCGATAAACATCGCAGCACGGCCTGTTGTTGGTGATCATTGAGATCGTCATCCATCCATGTGAGATGGGGTGGAGCGAGGAAGTTTACCTCTCGACCACCAAACAAAGCTTCGCGAAGCCGATAGATGTCGGACCTCCTCTCCGCAGCAAGAAATCGCAGTATGGCCTTCTTCCCACGCTCAAATGTAGTTTGTGGTTCGTCACCATCAAGGTTGAAACTACCTTCTTCCAGCGTGTCGGGGTAGTCTCCTTCAACAATGACACCGATGCGTTCCTTACGTCGGCGGGAGACCACACCCACAACGGCATTGTCTCCGTCTGGATCATCCCACCACAAACGAACAGGATCACCGGAACCGATCTGTAAATTGTCTAGCTCTTGCCCTTCTCCTGATGATAGCCAGAGCAAGGTCCGGTCGCCAAGGGCTGCGTCTGTTTCAACAATGGACAGATCTCTTAATGCCAGACCGCGCTTTACACGCTCATATAATGTAAGCTCTTTGCGTTGGGCTACAAATCTTTCATGCACAGCGCGTTGTTCTTCTTCCCACAACTCCATCAAGTGTTTGAGCTGTTGCTGGCTACCTTCTGGCATCGGGTTCTCCTTTGTACGGTTCTTGTTGCCTTTCCCAAACAACTGTGACACTATTTTGTGAGTCTTCTATCTTTGGTCTTTACTTTGCCTTGAATCCTATCTTGGGAAAAAGTTATGTCGGTGCGTTTGATGGTGACGTTTTTGCTTATCACAGTCCTGTTTTGCGGGATAGAAGGTTGTTCAACACAGGGGACACGAGAGCCTGGTGAACAGGAACAACCAATGGAGTCCGCTCCAGCAAAGGAGCTTGTTGGAGGAGATGCAAGCGAAGCAGCGAGAGAGAAGGCTCCAGAGACAACACCTGAAGTGTCCATTGTTCCTGAAATGGTGGGGCTTCCTGAGTTACAGCCTGTCTCACCCAAAACGTATCCCTTGGATGATCTCCTGCGACTCAACCATGTGCAAGTTCTCGGTACACACAACAGCTATCACATTGCTCCTTCTGCTGGAGTGAAGGAGTGGATGTATACAAATGAGCCTTTGGATATCCAACTTGAGAAACAGGGTGTGCGTCAGTTTGAGCTTGATATCCACTGGGACAAAGATCGTAAGTTGTATCAGGTCTATCATATCCCGCTTGTGGATACGAAAACCACTTGCGACAAGTGGACAGATTGCCTGCGCGTGATTAAATATTGGTCCGACCGACGTCCACAGCATCTCCCGATCTTTGTTATGATTGAGACCAAATTTGGGCCAACCCAAGAGCCTCCAGATATGTTTGGCCAGTTGGAGAGAGAGACCTTACAGGTGTTTCCAAAAGAGCGCATCATCACCCCCGACTTTGTGAGGGGGCAGGCATCTTCTCTGAAGGAAGCATTGAAGGGGAAAGGTTGGCCGACACTCAAACAAGTCAGAGGTAAAATACTCTTTTTTCTTTTGACCTCCAGCAAGCGTGAGATGGTTTATACCAACAATGGAAAAAGCCTGAAAGGGCGGCTTATGTTTGTCAATACAAAGGCGGACAGAGACTATGCTGCGGTTCAACTCATGGACAGCCCTGTTGGCAATGAAAAGAAAATTCAAGACGCGGTGAGGAGTGGATTGCTGATTCGGACCCGAGCAGACAGTGATCTCGACGCAAGCAAGCAGACGAATGAGAAGCGTTTGCAGGCGGCCTTGCAGTCTGGTGCCCATATGTTGAGTTCGGATCATCCAACACCGCGTAAAGATGGCTATGTCGCGAAAATCCCTGGAGGCACGCCAGCGCGTTGTAACCCTGTGACGGCACCCAAGGAGTGCACCTCAAAAGCATTGGAGGATCATCCCTAAGGATGGCTCTACGAGCTTTCGTTGAAACTGTTAATTCCCTCTTCTCTGTTGAGGCTAGTTCATGGATACGATTTGGAGTTATATCTTTCCCAAGAAGATGACGGAGCGAGAAAAAATTCTCAAAGTGTTATCGGAAACTCTCATCTTTTCGGGGCTTCCACGGCAAAAGCTAAGCAAGCTATTGCGGGCTTTACATGAGCGCTTTTATCGCAAAGGAGAGACTGTCTTTCGTGTGGGGGAGCCAGGAGTGGGGATGTATGTGATCTGTGAGGGGGAAGTTCTTGTCACAATTGCCGGTCCTCACGGCGAAGAACAAGAGGTGGCACGGCTGACTCCAGGCCAAACGTTTGGCGACCTGGCATTAATTGAAGATCATCTCCGTTCTGCCACAGTGCGGGCTTCTGAGCCGACTCGCTTACTGGGTCTTATTCGCTCGGAGTTTATGGAACTTCTGACTCGCGACCCCTCTCTCGGTGTCGAGATCTTGCTGCGTTTGTTGAAGATGGTTGGGGAGCGATTAACGATCACCAATCAAAACCTTGTCAAAGTCCAAACACAATTCGAACTTTTGCAAAAAGAATACAACATCAATCGCTCTCTGACACAATTGGTTCAAGGTGACGCTCGACCTTTGGACGACTTTGATGCATCATGAATGAAACGAAACATCTTCGCATCAAGTTGTTGGTTGGAGTCTGGACTCTTCTTCTTTTGCTCGCCTCATTGTATGCGATTCGTCTCTTTTTGCTCCCTTTCATCTTGGGTGGGCTTCTCGCCCTTTTAATCCAGCCTTATGTTGATGTCTTTGAAGGGAGATATCGCTTCTCTCGAAACAGCAGTATCAGCCTCGCCTTTGGCTTGTTCTTGGTCCCCCTGGCCGGACTTGCCCTATACGTTGGACCGCAAATCCTAGAGGAACTTCGCCAACTGCAAACCAATCGAACTCAGTTTGTTACTTCTATTTCTGAGCGCTACCATCAAGTTAAAAAGGAGATCCGACAGCAGACTCCAAAGCTCTATAATGCTGTGCCCTGGAAGTATGTTGAAAAAGAGTGGCTTCGACCGGAAAAGTGGTTGGCAAAGGATAAATTTGATTCCATTTGGAGTCAGATCAGCCATGGCCTCGAATGGCTGTTTCATATCCTCATCCTGTCACCCATGGTGGCTTTCTTTTTACTTAAAGATGGCTCCACCCTAAAACATTGGGGTATGCACTTTGTTCCCAATCGTTACTTTGAAATGGTGATGGAGATCCTCTATGGAGTCAACCGGCAAATTGTAGCCTTTGTTCGTGGACAATTTTGGGATAGTTCCATCAATGCCTTCCTTCTCAGTGTTGCTCTCTCTATTGTAGGGCTTCCTTATGCGATCCTGGTGGGAATCTTTGCCGGAGTTGCCAACGCTATCCCTATGATTGGTCCACTGATTGCCGGAAGTGCCAGCGTTTTAATTGCGATTCTGACCGGCTCCGTCAATCCATGGCTGGTCTTTACCATCTTTATGGTGATCCATATCGTTGATATCACGATCATCTACCCGCAAAGCGTAGGACACAGTCTCAGACTTCACGAGTTTGTCGTGATTCTCGGCGTCTTTGCCGGTGGTTATATCGGTGGCATCATAGGTATGCTTGTCGCTGTTCCCATGATCGGTATCGCCGTTCGATCCACCGAAACGATCTTTCGAACCCTTCGGGGATATAGGATCTTGTAACTTGTATCAAATCCTCCGGCACACGGCACACGGCACACGACACACGGCACACGGCACACGGCACACGGCACACGGCACACGGCACACGGCACACGGGAATGAGTTCCCATGTTAGGGGGAGCGGGGGGGGACGTGGACATTGGTTGATGGGACTCATTGGACTACGATTAAAATAGAAATGAATTCATGACAGCGTCGAAGAAGTTATGTTTATTGTTTTCAGCTCTTTATATTGCTCTTGCTCGAGGGGGGCGATCGGTGTGATGAACTTCTTTTCTCTCTTTCTATTGACTTCTCGATTTTCTGCTACTATTAAAGTTCAAGAGGTTTTGAACACCTTGTACTTTCCTTTTAAGAGAGAGGTCTGGGTTGATGCAGATGAGAGAGACTGCAGTGAGTTGGGTTGAGCCATCAGGAGTGGATGTGTCTGATTTTTTGGGTCAGGTTGAGCATCGAATGGTCACGGATTTGGCTTGGGAGAAGGGTGGTTACAAGGCTTCGAAGGTTCTGACGGATGCGGGTCGTTATTTAATGGTGTCTCCTTGGTCGAAGCGGATTCGTCCGCGTTTGGTCTATGCTTTTGCGACAGCGTTGGGTTTGGAGCCGATGTCTTTTGTCAATCTCGCGGTATCGGTGGAGGGGATTCACACGGCGAGTTTGATGCATGACGATGTGGTGGACGCGGGTGAGTTGCGTCGTGGTCAGCCTACGGTGAATGCTCGATGGGGCAACATGGTGGCTATTTTGGGGGGAGACTTGATGTTGTCACGCAGCATAATGGCTCTGGATTCGTTGGGTCGTCATGTGGTGAGTGAAGGTGTTCGGGTGGTGGAGGAGATGACTCAGGCAACGATGATGGAGGTGGAAGCAAGAGGTCGGGTTGATCTGACACGGGAAGAGTGGTGTCAGGTGGCTCGGGGAAAGACGGGTGTTTTGCTCGCATTTTGCGGTAGAGGTCCAGCTCATGTGTGTGGTAGAGAAGAGCTTCTTGAGCCTCTTGCAGCCTTTGGCCATCATTTTGGTATGGCTTTTCAACTGGCCGATGATTTGAAAGATCTTCTCTCCGATACAGGGAAAGATCGATTTGCAGATATCCGAGAGCGCAACCCATCTTTTCCTCATATTGTTGCAAGAGAGCGAGAGCCCTCACTTCAGGATGAGTTTGAGCAGCTCTGGTCTCAGGATGTTATTTCATCGGAAGGTGTCGAACGTTTGGGTTCTCGCATCCTTGCCATTGGGGCAGGGGAAGAGACTCGTCGTGAGATCTTGGCTCAATTGGAGTTGGCACATACTGCGATTCATCCCTTGCTTCAGGAGGGACATGGCTCTACGTTAGAGTTTATACTGAAGAGTATCGTAAACTCAGTATAAAGGTGCAGAGCGTTCCTCTTTGTGTGCTGTGAAAGATACTGTGGTGAGAGATAGGAGTCGCTTTTGTGTGGAAGTCTTTGACAGGAGCGTAACCGTGGTAAAGGGTTATCGAGGGTTGTCAGCGGAGCGAGAAGAACAAGACTCTCTTGGTTGGGAGAGTCTCGTCTGTGAGTCGGTGGCTGATGTTATCGAGTTTTGGGGGTTTAAGCGTAATCACGGTCGTGTTTGGGCCCTGCTCTATTTGCGTAATACGCCGATGTCTGCTCAGAGCTTACAGAAAGAACTTGGCCTTTCCAAAGGTGCTGTTTCGATGATTACTACAGATCTGGAGCAGTGGAGTGTGATTCGACGTATCCGTCAGTCTGGCAAACAAGCCTGGCATTATGTGGCGGAAGATGATTACTCTCTTATGATTCAAAAAGTGCTGCGGGAGCGTGAGGGCTCTGTGATCAAGCGTGTTGAGGAGCAACTCTCTGTTGCTGAAGTAGCAGCCAAAACACAGGACGATGTTCCAGAGGTTACGCTTAAACGCATACAGCGCATGCGTCACTTTGCAAAAACGGCAGGTGGAGCCATTCAGTTTCTGCTCCAAGCTCTTCAATTTGATGATGACGACGATGGTGATGAATAGGGCTTGCTCTTACTCCCGTTATGATGAACTGAGTTCGGACTGTTTGCTGTCATCAAAAGAACGCGAGAGCTGCTTGAGTTGAGAGTTCTGCAAGGTCGGTGTTTCTCCCTCTTCAAGAATGCGAGAGTTGCTGAAAGGAATGTGCCGAAAGGTAGGGGCTTTCCTCACTTTCTTTTGGTGGGGTAGGCTTGTTCTCTTTTGGTGGGGTAGGCTTGTTCTCTTTTGGTGGGGTAGGCTTGTTCTCTTTTGGTGGGGTAGGCTTGTTTGCTTTGAGAATGCTTGTTATGGAGTTGTGCAAGAAATCCTGTTAATGAGAACAGTGGGTAGCTATTGAACATGGCCGTAAAGGCGGAGAGTACGAGGGTTGAAGGGGTGAAAGGTAAACGTATGCGTTTGCCTTTTTGAGCGTGGGGAAGTGTTGTTTTGGTGTGACTCATGCTCATCTCCATACCCATTCGAACCGTTCTACCTTGGATTGTTGTGTAAGTGCGACCTTGTACGAGGTGATGCAAGAGTGACAGTAGGACCGTTGCTTGCTCTCTTTTCTTTCGTGAATAAGCCAAGCGTTGTTGTTGTAGATACGGAATGATGAGTGGTTGTAGCTTTTTAAATCGAAAGGCAAAGGATTGCCTCTTTTGGTCGAATACTTGAAGCAAAGAGGGGTTGCGTTTAAGTTCTTGAGTGAGAGACCCTTGACCTCTTTGAATGTTGAGAAGTTGCTTCGCTGTGATTGGGTCTGATGAGGCTATAAGCATCTTATCTCGGGAAAAGACTGTCAGCTTGAATTTTTCCAGGAAGGTCAGTTGATAAAGTTTTAGGTCATTTTTAGTTTGCTTTTGTATTTGCAGGATCTTTCCCGGAGGATGAGCGATTTTTTGCATCTTATCTGTTATGGCTTTCAGATCTTGGATAAGTCGCTCTAACCCATTCGTTTGTTGGAGTCCCAGCATGAAGAACGCTCCATGAACAGGTCCAAATTTGTTGACTGTTTTTGCATGTTCTTTCGACCAGGCAAGCCCCGACACCATCTGCCCTGAGAAATGCTTGGGAAATAACGTTAAAGAGGCCCCATACCCTTTGAGCTTCTTCATGGTTTGTGTCCAGTCTCGTTCAAAGCGGCTCTTGAGGCTGGGTGACATCCCTGTGAAGGCGGGGAGGTTTTTAAGTAACTGTATGAGGGCTTTCAGGTTGATGTGAGTCTGTCCTAGCCACACAGTGCTTGCTGGAGCATGAGCATAAACGGAGGCTGATGGTGTTGTCGCTTTGAAGAGCGTGAGAAAAGGAGCGAGAGCGTCTGTTGTTTCCACTTCTATCACATGCCGATGCCCTTGTTTCATCGAGATGCCCAACTGCATACGGGTTACAAACTTTGCGATGGCTCGTGCGGGAGGTAGGATTGCCAGCATTTTTAATGTTGGTAGACTCATGACAAGGTCATATCTCCCTTGCAAAGCTTGGTGCCAGAGGTTGTTTCGGCCTCCTGCTGGAAAGGCTGCATCAAGGGGGTTGTGGAGCTTTGCTAAGCCTGTAAAGAATCCACGAATTTCAGTATCTGTTTGCAGGCCCATTCGGCGGGGGATGTTGCGCACTGTTAGATACAGTTGGTTTCCTTGTCTCCAAGCCGCGATTGATTTTGATGCCTTATGGCCTAATACCAGATACTGCATGACTCCTTCCTGTTGCCAACTTGGGTTGAGTCCCAAGAGGCGAAGGTTTCTAAGAAAAGTCTTGGGGGCGATGGTGAGCATTAGAACTGGAGCGAGGTGACCCTTGTACATATAAACAAGAAACCCTGCGGGCTTGTTCAAGGCGATTCCCAGTGGTTTTGCTAGCTTGGGAAGAAGTAAGAACAGGTTGTGTAACTTGATGTGTTGTACTGAAGGATACAGGCGTCGCATGACGTCGCGAACAAATCCTCGATTGTCACGCGCCGCAACCATCGCAAAGACAGGCTCAAATAGCTTAAATATTTGCTCGTAGGTTTGTTCGAGTCGCGGTAGTGCAACGGCTCCCAACAGCGAAGGCTGCGATGTCTTTGCCTGCGCCAGTACGGAAGGAGATACAATGGTGAGAAGAGATAACGTTAAGAGCAAGGACAGATTTTGTCTGAGGTTGATCTCTCGCATTTTTGGCATGGTCTACTCCTTTGTTTCGTCTTTTTTGGCTCTTTTGCATTCATAGGAAACTATTGAACAGTTGTGTCCCAGAAAAGATGCTCCTTTGTTTCGTTTTTTTCGTTTTTT
>JALTMC010000048.1 GCA_027005175.1 Myxococcales bacterium | reverse complement strand
GTAAAATCATAGGTCCAAAGTTTCGTCGATCTGAGGTGAACTTGTCAAGTCTCTATAAAATGCCAGAGGCATTCGAGTAAAGCAAAGGGTGATATTAAAGTTGGGTTTGTTTCCCCGACCTTGGGGTAGATGTTTGCGCAAATTCTTGCGTAACGACTGTACCTGAGACAAAGCCTGTGGAGCCTGTGAGGGTGACATCATTAAGCTGGCTTGGAGACAAATCGCTTGTTGACGCTGTTGAAGGTCAGCGCGTTGCAAGCTAGCCTCACGGAAGTAATAAAGGACTCGCTTATCCATGGGCAAGCGCCCATGAACTTGGGGGGACAGGCGGTGCGTTCCAATCAAGAGCAGGGTGTACATACTCTTGTCGTACGATTCATCAGTGGAAGGGGATTCTTGGTCTGCGATAGGCAACAGTTGTTGATGAAGAAATGGGCGAATCAATTCTTCACGCAACAGAGGGAGACCTTCTTCTGGCAACCGTAGGAAGAGGTTATCGAGCAAACTATTCTCGCTCTCTGCCATAGAGGAGTGGAGGCTGCGGAGCAGGTTGTCCTCCAAGAAGCGCAGAGGGCTGTGTGTGTGCATATAATAGAGGTCGTCGCTTGGGAGATGATACTGTTGACCCTGTTTCTCCAACATTCCCAAACCGGTGAGCTGTTTGAGATCCTTCTTCACACGCTTGCGATCAACACCCATTAAAGAGGCGATCTGTTTTTCTGTAAGAGGATCTGCGCCGAGGACCGTGAACAGGTCCTGGTGTCGCCAGAATAATGTTTCGGGCAATTCGCCGTCGATCTCCAAAATATCGCGTGAACTGGCCACTTCGATGCGTGGTTGTGGGTTCTCTTGCTGCATGATCGGCGGTTTTGAGACCGAGGACAATGCTTCTAGCTCTTGGGACTGTGCCCAGGGCTGTGGATCGCTTGAACGGAACCCATAGTGTTCTAAATGATACTGGTCAAACTTGAGCTTGGCTGTCGCTTTGGGGATCTTTCCTTTGCCACCAAATCCAAAGAAGTCACGGAGCTCTGCCTGAGTTCGCGCATTGCTGATGAGCTTCATGCTCATCCACAGCAATTGATCCAGGCGGGCGGTTAAACCTTGGTAGTTTCGTTGGTGAGATGGCAGCTCATCGATCATACGCTGGAGTAGTTCACACTCTTGCTCGATCAGCTCTTGGGAGAAACCACTGCGACAAGACGCTTGCTCTAAAGAGGCGGAGAATAGACGCTCCTGGAAGTTGTATTGCTGGAGTTCTTCATGCAGAGAGGGGGGAGTCAGGCTGCGATACTGCCACTTGTCTTCCAGTAAGCGGACGGTGGGCCACGCAACAATATAACCCTCCTGAAGAGGAAGTCGATCTTCGGCAGCTCGCTCCAACGCAGTACACAAGAAGTCATACAAATCATGACTCTCACGAGATGTTTGCAAAACAGCGCGATGAATGTGGGCGATGGCCTCCAAAGAGAAGCCCTCCAGGTCACTCCATTGCCGCTCCTTGACGATGCGGGATGACAGCTGGCAAATGAGATGATCGATATCTGTACCGCGTTGGTACAAAGGCAACAGAGAGAGGGTGTGTCCCCCCTGAACTTGAAGCCACTTACTCTCCAGCTCGTTGGGCTGTTCGGGCCAGTCCAACAACAACAACATGTCACCTTTTTGAACGGCCTCGGCTTGCCCTAGCATGTTGAGCAATGCGATGCGCTCCATGGCGTCTAATTCAGAGAAGTCTTCGAGATAGAGAGTTTGATCAAGGTAATCTTGAATCACTCTCTCGCCATAGGTTTGCCAATCTTGCTGGAAAGACCGAGCTGAACTCGTTCGCAGTCTCTTTTCCACAGAAAACAAACGTTGAGCAGCTTCATGCAGTTGTTGCGTCAAATCTTGACGCTCTTGAAAGCAAACCCCCTGTAGCGCCAAAGGCTGCCAGCGGTGCTCCATGGCCATACTTTCAAGCCAACTCGTAACACCTTCTCGTAGCGGAGTACTTACAATGCATCGTTCTAAAACATGACAAACTTGTGCAATAGACATTATAGGATCCTCAATACAAACAAACTCACCCACAGCAAAACACTATATACAATTATCGTAAAAATCAGCAAGATGTTACGTGAGGTTACAGAGTTCAAAAGTTGAATGTGGAATGAACCGCCGTTCATGTCGCCCGGAATGGCGATGGAACCGCCACCCCTCTCGATACCCTGAAAAAAAATAAATTGTTACAGGCTTGGAGAGTCAAAGGTGCGAAAGATCCTTTCAGGAAGACTTCGTTCTATCTTTTGTGACGAACTCTTTCTCTGGAAGAGAGTGTGGGGTGAATTTCTATTTGAGTGTGGGCAGAGTTGGTGTGGCAGAGTCGGTGTGGGGTGAATTTCTATTTGAGTGTGGGCAGAGTTGGTGTGGCAGAGTCGGTGTGTTTTATTTTTGTGTGGGGGGCAATTTGGGCACAGAAAGTCACAGGAAGTGTGGGTGGAGTGGTGTGTTTTATTTTCGTGTGGGGGCAAAGCTGAGGATGAGGAGTAAGGACCATCCGAGAAAGCAAGAGAACACAGTGAAGGAGCCTCCGGAGAGGAGAAGGAACAGGCCAAAGATCGCGATGGTTTCGGAGAGGACCCATCGCAAGACATGGAATCGGATGCCTGGAAGCTTGTGACGAAAACGCGGAGCGAGCGCGGTTGCGAAGAAGGTTACAAGGAGGGAAAGGCCACCCAAGACATAGAGGAGGATATCGAGTTGCTTACCGGGAGGGATGGCATTTCTGCTCACCATGATATAGCCAACAACGCCATAAACGACGATGGAGAAGACCATCGCCCCCCAAAGCATCTTCAGAACTGCGGGGCTCAGTGCGATGGAGTCGTCGGAGGACTGAGGATTTTGTTCTTTAAGTGGGTTCATCTGTCTTCTTCTCCTGAAATGTTGTGGTTTTAGGATCAGGCTATGTCTGTGTTGGCTCTGGTATATCTGGTGTGGTGACAGGGCTTTCTGGAAAAAGGAGGAGCATGATCAGGGTGTCCCAGGCCAGAAAGCTCAAGAATACAGTGAACGAATCACCGAGCATAAACAAGACAAATCCGTTGATGGCAGCGGAGCCTGTAAGAGACCATCGCAGAACACAATACACCATATAGTTGAGTTTTTTACGGAGAAATGGAGCGAGGCCAAAGACGAGGAGAGCGCTGATGATGGCCAACGCGATCATCGCGATCATAATGACCTGAAGCATCTCAGGTTTGAGATGAAGAGACCGCCTGTCCATAATTAAGTAGCCGGTAAGTGCGAAGACCGCATTGGCAAACAACAGAAAGCTCCAGATCAATTTGAGAACAAAAGCTTGTGATGCATTGTATTGTGCAGAGTCGGTGTATTGAGGAGTTGTGTTCGATTCGCTCATAAAATGTGGGTCTCCATGGATCGTTGAGTCTCAGCAAAAATGGTTGTCACGCTCGATGATTGTACTTTCAGCCTATTGGGGGACCACAGCGGGTGGGAGGCATTGTTTTTGAATCAAGCCAAGTTTGGGAATTGGGGTTGTGACCCAAGATGCAAGGTTTTTTGGATCGGAGGTGGCGTCTTTTCCATTGAGCTGAAGCAGGCGGATATCGATGCGACCGTTGCCACCTTGACCGCCCACCGATTTGTCGATGGGCTGTGTGGGATTGGAAGGGCCGTTGGCTGCGGAAAGTCCGCCTTTTCCACCGGCTGCGGTGAGCTTGGAGCCTGTATAGATTTGCAGGTTGTAAGCACGTAGATGAATCGAGCCACCCGAACCACCGCCACCACCACCGAGCGTTGCGCCAAAACTCACAGCATTTCCTCCTGCGGCACCATCGGCAGAGATGGTTCCTGCGACGTTGAGGGTGCGGGCGATCACAAAGATGAGTCCACCTGCACTACCACCAGCCCCTGTCTCATTTTTACTGTCAGCTCCTTTGGCACTGGAGTCAGGTGCGCCTGCACCACCACCAGAACCAAGGTAGAGAGTTTGCTGAAGAGAGGGCTTTCCATACTCTTTCCCCGCAGCACCGGCAGGTTTCCCATTTCTCTGGAGACCCGGCTTGCCAGCAGAACCGTAGCTCCCACCGCCGCCACTGGCAGCGTTTGTGCCCTTGGCTGCGGCGTGTCCTGCGCCATCTTTTCCTATACCGTCGGACGACTCCCCCTGAATCGACTCTCCTGCTTTGGGCACATCCGTATTGCCACTGACTTTGGCCGCTCCACGATACCCCAACCCCGCCACAGAGGCGGTTCCGCCTGCTCCGACTCGAAAGAGTTCCTGAGCGCGGAAGACAAGAATGCCCCCCGTTTTTCCGTTCCAGGGGGAAACAGTAAGGGTGCCACCCGAGGCGATGGTTACGCGGCGGTATTGAGGAACACGGAGAGCCATCACCTTCTGGCCACCCAGGGATTGGTTGTCTTTGCTTCCATAGATACCGAGAACCTTGCTTGTCAGATTGAGCTTGGTTTTGTCGAGCGATAGGATGCGCAGCAATTCATAGGTCCCCACCCGTTTGCTATCTCCCTGTCGATGGATCAACAGTATCTCATCGCCAGCTTGTAAACCGCTCGCATCTTTGACTGTGATCGCTTGTGCATGGATCGCCGTAACTTCATGAGATGTAATATCGGGTTGACTGCGGTTTGATTTGGGTGTGCGATCCAACTCTTTGCCTGCAATGCTATCGAGAATAAGACGGTTTTTGATCAGAAGTGAGCCATCCTTGCCTGTGCCCCAGGTGCGGATCACCAACTCCCCCTGTGCGAGCTTGTCGGCACATCGACACTCTGGCTCTTCTTTGTCAGGCTTGCCATTGCAGTTTTTATCGTCATCGTTGCACTGAATGACTGTGGGCAAGATGGCATTGCTACACCCTCCCCACTGGCCTTTGCTACAGGTGGATTGACCCTCTTTACAGGGCCCAACCTTCCGTGTGACAGCGGGTCCTGCTTTTCCGTTGCTGTCGGCATAACAAGGACGGGTTAGAGGTTTGCCCTGACTGTCCGTATCCACCTGTCCATCACAGTCGTTGTCTTTTCCGTCACACAGAGTCTCTTTTTCTTGGTACAAGGTGCTGATACGGAAAAAATCACCGGGCTGACACTCCAGCCAGCCTTGGGTCCCACCACACAACTTCGTGGCCTGAGCACAGACTCCTTGACGACTGCTCTTGCATGAGGGGGCTGTGAGATTGTCATCGATGACTCCATTGCAGTCATCGTCTTTACCGTTGCATGTCTCTTTCTGTGATGTTTGTGTCGCGGGACAGGTCCACTGTCCCTTCACGCAAGCCAGCTTGCCTCGGGAACACTCTCCTTTTCGAGTGGGGTCTCCACAAACTTTTCCTGTCGCTGGATCGCTGTCGTCGATCTTACCATTGCAATCGTTGTCTTTGCCATCACATGGATCACTCTGTGGAGGAACGATGATGGTAGCAACACAAACCAGCTTGCCACTCCGGCACTTGTTTGTGCCTTTTTTGCATTCACCATTTTTACTTTGGACCTGACAGGCAACATTGAGCTTGGGATCAGCCTCGTCGATCTTGCCATTGCAATCGTTGTCTTTGCCGTCACAAGTTTCGATCGCAGCCGGTGCTTCCCCCAAGCAGCCACTCCAAACGCCGTTAAAATTACAGGTCTGGGTTCCTGCCTTGCAGATCCCTTTGTTCCAAAGAGAGGGAGGCATCTTGGAGCAAGGTTGTGTGTTTGACGCCTTGTTGCGACAATCACACGGTGGTGAGTTATCGATAACTCCATCGCAGTCGTCGTCAATGCCGTTGTTACAGACCTCAGCAGCCTTTGCTTTGTACACCGCTTTGCAAACCGGCTTGAAGTTGGGAGATGAACCACAAGAGTCAAGGCGACCGTAAGTGCAGGGGCCTTGGGCACCTCCTGTGACGATAAAACAAAGTTGTCCTTTTGCAGGAAAGGTCTCATCCACATTGCCATCGCAGTTGTTATCTTTGCCATCACAGACTTCTGTTTTTGGTTCAATGGCACCGATGCAGGTACCCCACTTGCCTGAAAGCTGACAGATCTGCTCTCCGTCTTTGCAGTTGCCTTTGCCACGGGTTTGTGCAGAGCCAGGATAACATTTGCGCTTCTCGCCAGCCTTGCAGTCACAGGCACTGTCTTCTTGATCCGTTTTGCCATTGCAGTCGTTGTCGATACCATCATTGCAGATCTCGACACTGTTGACCTGATAGAGTGCTTGGCAGGTCACCTGACCAAGCTTGCAAGACAGTTTGATACCCTTTGCACAAGGACCTTGAGCACCAGGAACTTTGCAGGGCTGCCCACGCTCTTGGAACAATTCATCGATCAGGCCATCGCAGTCATCATCCTTCAGGTTGCAGAGTTCTTGTTGGGGTGGCTTCTTCGGACGACATTCTACGATGCCATTACGACAAGTTTCCTGACCGGCTGCACACTCACCGGGTTGCTTGGTTTGGCAATCTTTGGTAGGTAGGCCATCATCGATCTTGCCGTTGCAGTCGTTGTCTTTGCCATCACATACTTCTTTGAGAGGCTTGGTGTCTCCTCCACAGGAAGACCATTTGCCTCCTTTGCTCTTGTCATCGTAGGCGCATTGCTCGACACCCCTCTCACAGATCCCTTGTCCTGCCTGTTTGGGATCTCCTGAATAACAAGCCCTGACTTCCCCTACGATACAGCAGTCTTTGAGCCCTTCATCGGTTTGGCCATCACAATTATCATCGATACCATTGCAGACCTCTTGTTGGGGAAGCCCTTGTTTCTCACAACGACTCCATTGCAGCACTTGTTTGTTGTCGGAGTTGACGGTTTTGCGACAGGTCCGTACGCCTTCTTTGCAAAGACCCACTCCCTGCGTTTGTTTGGGTCCCTTGTAGCAGGGTATGGTGCTGCCCTCGTGATGACAGTCACTCTCACCACAACCTTCATCGGTTTGTCCGTCACAGTCATCGTCAACGTTGTTCCCGCATATCTCCCGCGAACAGATCGTGCAGGAGCCCTGATTTCCTTCAAGCGAGAAAGGCGTATCTTTGGGGAGCTTTGGTTTGAACCTCATCCAGAACCAGCAATCACTCTTTTGGTTTTTGTTGTCGGGAAAGCACTGTGGGTTTCTGAGAAAGAGATCCCTACAATATTGTGTGTGGTCTTTGCCGCCCAGTTGGCCTGGGTGCAAGACAAACAAGCCCAACTTAAGACTCACTCCTTTGAGCTGGACTGGGGATAGTTTCCAACGAATAGGCCCATCGTATTTTTTGGTTTGCGGGTCGAGTGATTTGATCTCCCCTTGGTCAGTCAAAGCCACAGCGGCCATTTGAAAGACAGTGGGCTTATCACCAACATTCACTCGAAACAAGGTGAGGCAGGCGAGCTCTCGGCCTTTGGCCATAAGGTCTTTGTAGGGGGAACGAAGCTTCGGATCCCGGCTGTATTCTTTGCTCTTTTCCGGATCATCGTAGGCAGAGGCTTGTGTATATTTTGTGTTGTCTCGCAACTGTTTGTAGATATCACAACTGCGATCAGAGGGAGGGCTGATGGTCCATGGATTCTCTCCACCACAAGCACCTGTTAGCAGACTGAGGGTGAGGAGACTCAAACCAACAGTCAGCCAGCGCGTTATCACAGTCGGAGTTCCAACACACAAAGCACTCACAAACGTTTCATTATGCATCAAATTGATTCCCTACCTGGACCCAAAATACACTAAAGGATCGTACCGCCTCCTCTGATTTCAATCAGCGGGTTCTGGCTTGCGAGATGATTCTATGAAATTGGAGAGTATTAATCAATTCACATCACGCTTGCGATATGATGTTCTTGTATTCACACTTAACTAAGAGTATAAACCGCCTGAAGAAGTTCCAGGCTTTGCTTCCAGCCCTATCCGTTGGGTGTGAAGAAAGAAAAGGATGTTGCGGCCAACTCCCCTACCCAATCCGGCCTTCGTCCTGTAAATTCTGGAAGGGGTTTCCACGCCCATAACATAAGAGGTTTTTTTTCTGATGAAGATCGTGTTTCGGTTGGGTTCGTTGTTGTTGTGTAGCGTTGTGTTGTACGCATGTGCTGCTCGTCCTGTTCCACCTCCCGTTGATTGTAAGAATAACAGTGACTGTATTACCCCCAACACACAGTGCACCGGTGGTGTTTGTAAAGCGATGAGTGCTGCCTGCCAAACCGATGGTGACTGTGAACGGGGCTCGGTCTGCAAGAAAGGGGTTTGCGAGCCAACAACGACCTGTCAGACGGATCAAGATTGTCCGGCTGCCCGCGCTTGCTCCAAAAATAAATGCTCCACAACTTGTCAGACAAATGATAACTGTGCCAAAGGAGAATGGTGTAGAGACTCTGTTTGCCTGGCATCCAAAGATATCTTATGCGCGTCCAACAAGGATTGTCCTCCTGATGCGGATTGTGACACAGACGCCAAATCTTGCTCCAAGATCCGGGATGACAACAAACCCAAGGTCTGCAAGACCGTTACAGATTGCCGAACAAATGAGTTGTGTCACAATACCAAGAGAGCCTGTATCCCAAGCAGTGCTCAACGTTGTCAACTCAGCAGTGAGTGTCCTCAAGGTGACGTCTGTAGCCCACAAACCCAACGCTGCGAACCCAAACCCGCAGCCTCCTGTACCCAGGACAAAGACTGCAATGCAACGAACAATGAGAAGTGTGACACACAAACCAAACTCTGCGTGAAACCCTGTACCAAAAATGAAGACTGCAGCAAAACAGGTGCCCTCCAATGCAATGCCGTCTCTAAAACTTGCGTAACGGCCTGTAAGTCTCACGCCGACTGCTCTGCCTCTTTGATCTGCGACTTCAAAGACTACTACTGCCGCACCCGCTAGCATCTTCTTTGTTCTACAGCCTTCTTTTTGTAACTATCCTGAAGCACTATCATATCTTCTTATAGTATGAGAGTATCGTCTTTAAGCAGAATGACAGATAGGGAGGTATGATGTGGTATCGAGAGAGGTTTCTTTATGGACTCTTGGCAGCCGGGATGTTTCTTTTTTTAACAGGACCTTCAGGGGGTAGCTGTGGAACAGCCTACTCCTACCTTGAATGCAAGCCTGGAACAACCGAGGCTTGTTATGCAGGACCAGACAACACAGCAGGGGTTGGGTTGTGCAAAAAGGGATCACGAACTTGCACTGATGATGGTTTATGGACTGCCTGCACAGGTATGGTGGTTCCCACTGATGAGACTTGCAATGGCAAAGATGACGACTGCAACGGAAAGTCCGACGACCTGATGAAGGTTCCGTCATGCAAGTTGCAGAAAGGTGTATGCGCTGGAGCCAAAAAGAAATGCGGTGGCTCTGCTGGTATGCCATCGTGTGGACCCAAGGATTATCAGGCCCAGAATAAAGCATATGTCGCAGAGGAAACCAACACTCACTGCGATGGTTTGGACAATGACTGTGACGGTGATATTGATGAAGGCTGCGATTGCCAAGAAGGTCAGTCGCGCTCTTGTTATGGTGGAAAGGTGGGTTGTCTCTTATCCGGCGGTTCCTACCAGTGTAAGGGCCTTTGCAAAGAGGGTACACAGATCTGTCAACAGGGAAAGTGGTCCCGCTGCAAAGGTGAACGGCTGCCTGCCAACAAGGAAGAGTGCAACGGAAAAGACGACAACTGTGATGGTCAAACGGATGAGGGTTGTGCCTGCCAGCCCAACCAAACCCAGCCTTGTGGTGTGAGCACCAAGGGTAGCTGTAAAAAAGGCACCCAGACTTGCGATAGCAATGGGGTTTGGCAGAGCTGTCAGGGGGAAGTTAAGCCCCAGGCGGAAACTTGCAATGGAAAAGATGACGACTGCAACGGTCAAATCGATGATCGACCGGATGGAAAGCCGATACAAAAAGTATGTTATACGGGTCCCGCCCCTACCAATGGACAAGGGCCATGTCGCTCGGGTATGCGAGAGTGTATTGCAGGGAGATACAGCGACTGCAAAGGGCAAGTGACCCCCAGCAAAGAGCGCTGTGACAGAAAAGATAATGACTGCAATGGCAAGATCGATGATGGTACAACTTTGTGTGTCGGGGGCCAAGTCTGTGGCAACGGACAGTGTCGTACCCCTCCTGAAAAGGTCTTTCGTAGGGGGACCTTTGTCGGTTCCAAATACACCGTTTCCGGTGATGTGGAGGTGCTCAAAGGCGCAAGTGGAGAGCGTGTTGTTTTTAAGCCCAATTTTTCCACAGACTCAGGACCAGGACTCCGTATCTATCTCGTCAATGATGCTCAAGGCAAAGTCGTAGAGAAACCAGCCAACTTTATCGATTTGGGTAGCATCAAAAACAACAAAGGGATGCAAACCTACAGCGTCCCCACAGGCCAGAGTGCCGCCAATTTCAAATCAGTAATTGTATGGTGCAAGACCTTTGGTGTTCTCTTTGGATTTGCAACGCTCAAATAGCAGGTGGTCTCATGAAGAAGAAAACACACCTAGGGCTCTTGCTTGGCCTGTTGTTGGGGGGACTGCTCGCTTCGACTGTGCATGCTGGTCCATGGAGTAAAGGGACTGGACACTTTTATGTGAAAGTCGGACAGGGGTTCTTTCTTGCCAAACAGTTTGTTGATGAAAAACAAGTGGTCCGAGATGGAGCCGACTTCTTTGGAACCCAGACATCCTTCTATACAGAAATTGGACTGTTTTATGGTCTACAACTTCAAGGCTCACTGGCCTATAGCTATGGTCAAATCACCTACAAAACAGATGGCTCTTTTTACCGACTGAACGGACCTTCCGACGCCACTGTTGGCATACAATGGACTCCCCCTCCCCTCCAGAAAGCTCTAGGCTTTCCTATGGCGGCTCGTCTCAACGTTAAAATCCCCATGTATGATTCAGGTTATTTGGAACGTCAAGTGAAAAGTCAGGCTGCCAACTTTCCCTCTCTCGGTGATGGACAGATCGATATGACCCTCTGGCTGTCTGCCGGTGGTGCTTTGCCCAAACTTCCTGTCTATCTTTACGGAGAGATCGGATATCGCTTTCGTACAGAAACATATGTAGGGAGTGGAAGCCCAAAGTTTCAGATGAATATCCCTGGAACACCTGTCTCTTTTTTAGACAACTTTGTCTTTCATCTACAACTTGGATGGAAGTTTTGGAAAAACAGCCTTCTTACCGTTAGCCTTGTAGGAATCATACCTCTCGGCGCAAACGAAGTGACCAAAGGCAACGTCAGCCTCGGTGTTGGATTGTATATCCCCCTCTACAAAGGGCTGGCCTTTGAAGCGTCATTTGACCCGATGCTGTGGGCCCAATCTTCAGCCAAAGGTGCTGCCATCTCCGCCGGTATCTCCTACAACCTCTAACAACCGTTCGAGCGCTAGTACAGCATAGGAAAAAGCAAGAGGGGCACGAATCCGCCCCTAAAAGAACGGGGTTGCACGCCCACTTTAAGTTCAACGTCATCGATATCCATCGACTTTTCTTTTCCTTCTATCGTATCGTTGCTCCAACAACGTTACCATCTTGTTGATTGGCCCGCCAACTCTGTCGTATCTCGGATGATCTACATATCAATCTTGTTGGGATTGCATATCAATCTTGTTGGGATTGCATATCAATCTTGTTGGGATTGCATGTCAATCTTGCTGGGTTGTCGATCCTAGAGTCCCTGACTTTCGACTGAAGTGGTAGAGGCTTCTTTTGTTCGGAATGCTACAAATTTGCTTCCGAGAAAGTTGATTACATAGGCGATGATAATGCCGCCAACATAGGCGATATAGGAGAGTCGAAGGTAAGGGATCTCCCAGGTCCCGAGGCGAAGGAAGCTATCGTCGAAGCCGATACTTTTTGCTGATTTGATAAAAACAACACGAACCGCCAAGCCAAGGGTACAAGCGAGAAAGAACATGACATAAGAGTAGAGCCAGTTGACGTTGCGGCTATCGAATGTGATACGTCGATTGAGTTCGAAGTTCCATGTAACAGCGACCAGAAAAGCAGGATAGATCCCGATATCGACAGCGAGGCCAAGTCCTTCGCGACAGAGAACAACCACAGCAAGATCAACAAAGATGCCGCTCGCTCCGATCAAGCCAAACAGAAAGAGTTGTGTGATCCAGGTAGGCAAGCCCAGCGTCTGAAATAGGCTGTGAACTTTTTCTTGAAAAGTGGGTTCTGTCGATATGGCTTCTACTGCGTCATCGGAAGGTTCGGAATATTTTCGAGATTTCGTATTCACCAGAATGTTATCCTGCGGGTCTAGCAAAGAGGGATGTTCTGTTACAGCTGTAAGCTCAGGAGCAGCAGAAGGCTTGGAAATAGAGGGAGACATAGACGAAGAAGACATTAATACCACCACACACAAGAGGAAAACAATACGACGCAGGGAATATAGTCGTTGTGAGGAGTGGTGACAAGAGTTTAATGCTGGAAAGCTCTGTCATACGACCCCCGACTGAAGTCAGGGGTTTCCGGCTAGCGAGGCCCTAGATGAGAGCCGATGGGAGAGATGGACACGAAGAGCCGGTCCAAGGAGGTAGGGGAAGGAATCCACAGGGAACGCTGGAGGCAAATGCTCCATCAAGGACACAAGCAACTCTGGCAAGCTATCAGCGTGTATCGTTCGACACACACGGAAACTTGTCTTGGCGGCAGGCTCATCCCGTCGTAAGGTTCGCTGTGGTTTGTTGTTTTCATGAGCGGCTGTCAGATCAAAGCTGTAATACAATCTCGCATTGTTGGGATAGTGAGTTCGAGTTAACTCATGCAGTGTGCGGTGAAAGAAGTCGTAACGCACAACGTGTTTCAGTTGTTCCAGGGATGGCAGCTCTGCTCCCACTGAGGAGGCATACTCACGAGCGGCCATCACAGAGATGTCCGTGGCAGGGGCGAGCGGTGATGAGATACGCGCTCCACCGCGCCAGCGCGGTGACATCGGCAGCTCCATCTCATGACAGAATCGATGGAAGTCACCACGTGACACATACTGCTCCTGTAGTAACAGGATCGGCTCCTCCCCTTCTGTGTCCTTGTCCTGAATCCAAACCATGCCTCGTTGTTCTCGCAACCAGTTGCATAATTCAGTCAAATTCTCATGGTATGGTTTGGAGGCTTCGAAGTGTTCGGAGCCCTCACGCCCAAACCAGAGGGCAGCATCGTCCCAAGCTCCCGTATCCAAGCTGGACCAAAAGTGACTGAGTTTGCTCTGTTGTTCGGCTTCTTTTGCCTGTTGAGCCTCTTCCTCCAAACGACGACGCTCTGCCTCTTCTGCTTCCTGTTCAGCGGCAAGACGAACTTGCTCTGCTTCCTGTGCAGCAGCAAGCCGGGCTTGCTCTGCTTCCTGTTCAGCAGCAAGCCGGGCTTGCTCTGCTTCCTGTGCGATGGTTACGTCTTCTGTTGCTGTATCATGCAAGACTACAACAGACTCAGGCTTTGACGAAGGAGGTGCTGGCTCTGATGGAGAAGAAGACACCTCTTCCACCGGCTCAGACACAGAAGACGTTTTCTTCGCAGCAAGCTCTTCTACAGCATTGGCGATCTCTTCAGGAGACCATTGCTCCAGATACACCGACCACTCTGAGGGTTCCTCAGGCATCGCAAAGCCCAAAGTTCCGACATAATATGCGAGGAGGTTCTGCATAGCAAAGCCTCCTGTGAGTAAAAAGGCGGAGATCACAGGGTGGAGCCGGGCATCGAGAGAGATACAGCAGCGAAAGCCAACCTCAAAGGATTGTGAATCTCGCCGGATGTGATGGACCGGCTGCGAGTCCGTCGTGTAGGCACGTACCAATTGACGACGGCTGGTGTTGGGTGTTGCTGTCCACTCTGTTTTGTCAGGATAAAGCATCCAGCCCACTCGGTTGCCTTCCAGAGAGAACAACTCGTAGTTGCCGAAGGTTAACATCAGTTGGTCATGTGTCGGAAGTTGCCATCCATGATACTCAGCATAAGCCACAGCGTCCCACCACTTTAGGTTCGTCGCAGGTGCTGTGGGGTTGGTATTCACGGCTGTTTTAGACCAGCGACGGGGCAAAGGTCGATCCGTCTTTTCACAGAATTCAAGATAATCTCTTTGACTTACGGGTTGGCGCATCACCAAAAAGGGCCATTTTGTAGCGATACCTTTTGGATTCCCCGACACAAGCAGCCAGTTCTCATCAAATCGTTCGCGCAAGAGAGCCAGATCGTCCATCAGTGCAATGAGCCCATTCCACAAAGGCGCCTTGGGTTTGGCATCTTCGGAAGCAGCCAACTCTCGCACATCTTGCTCGTTACCTTGTAAAAAGGCGGCCACCATCAACTCTTCAAAAGAAGGAGGCTCAGGCTCGGGTTCGGGTTCGGGTTCGGGTTTTGCATCGACGAGAGCCGCCTCCGTTGCGAGAGCAGCTTCCGATGCAACGTTAGACAAAGCAGCCGTGTCTGTGAGTTCTTTGACCTCAGCCGTGGGTTCTTCCACCACAGAATCTGCCCCTACTTCGGTAGCATTCGCAGCAGGTTCATCAATAGAAGCTTCGGGAGTCGAAGTCGCAGATGGGTCGGGAGCGTCCAAAGAGGCAAGAGTTTCGAGAGGTTCAAGAACATCTTCTTCACCGGGAACAACAAACTTAAGTGCTGTCGCCTCATGACTCTGGCGACGAGCATCCAATTGCTCTTGCCACACAGGATGAAGAGGTTGCTTGTCCCACTCTAATTTGGATGTGGCATAGAAGTCTTTGCCATCTTGAAACTTCTCTAGGCTTCGTGAAGTCCGCGATTCGATCGCTCGCAAAGCACTTTGAGCAGCTTCACGAATCTTGGCACGTGGGTCAGCTTGTGCTTGCCATTGCAACGCTTGGACTCGATGGTCGATAGCGGCAACCATACGACCGAGAGATTTAACAGCCGTTTCACGGATTTTTTCATGAGGTGTGTGTTGTGGACTCATCGCTTTGAGTAACAACAGCGAGCTGAGATCGACCTGCAATTCGGGCAGTACACCCAAAGCACGACGTCGCGCCACTTCCCGTTCATGAGAGGTGTCACGCAAGAGGTGAACCAGCTCTTCGAGGTAATCCCATTCACCCATACGAACCAAAGTCACAAGGATGACAGCTTCGAGGTTGGGTTCCAGGTCATCTTGTGAGCGTTTGTACTCCATAAATTGTTGCAGAGGCTTGATGATTTGAGGATCGCCAATTTCAGCCATGACCTGGACAGCAACCCAGGAAAAGGCTTCACTGTTTTTCTTAACGATCTCAAACAGCAGTGGCAATGCTTTTGAGCCACTCGCAACTCCAGTGGGACGCATCATCGCGATGATTCGGGCAACATTAAGCTTCTCGGCCTTCAGCAGTTTACGCAGTTGGTCGAAGAGATAATCTTCTGCTCCAGAATAAGAAGAGGCCCCCAACGCTCGAACAATTCCAGCAAATCCTTTCATCCAAACTTCGCGCTCTTCACGATGTTGGAGAGCATGGAGCAAGAGTGGACCGATCTCTTCTTTGAAGAGGTGAGCCAGAGCAGAGGCGCAATCTTGAATCACGAGATGATCGGGATCTTCGTTAAATACAAGTTCGAGGAAGGGTCTGACTTCGGCCTTTTGAGAGGGAGTCCGAGCGAGCTTACGCAACGCTCGAATGGCAGCACGTCGAACCGCTTTTTGTGTCTCCTCCTCATGGTTGAGCAGAGCACATAACACGGGGATTGCTGGCGTGTATCCCTGAGCACCCAATGTCTCGGCAGCTGCGGAGCGAACATCCTTGTGGGAGGCATGCAGAAACTCCAACAGAGCATGTTGTTGCTCTTCCAACAGATAGCGATTGGCCAAAGCCTGGAGAGAGAGTTGAAGGATCTTCGCGTTGCTCTCTGTGAGACAGTCGAGAAAGAAGGAGGCATCTGCCCCCAAACGATCGAGAGCAGAGAGCATCCCTTGTCGGACCTGGGCACTTTTCTCTTTGGGATATCGCTCCAACAAGAAGTCCATCCAGCTAACATCGCCCATTTCACCGACAGCTTGTGCCACAACCTGACGGACCACAGCGTTCTCTGAAGGGTCCACCAACGCTTCCTGGAAACGCTGCCGAATCTCTGGTAGCCCCAGGCGACCAAGCGCACGCGCCGCACGGATCCGAACCAGTCGATCCTTGTCGTGTTCAAGAGCGTACAGCAAAGGCTCTGCTGCCCACTCTGCCGGAGACTTGGCTTGACCGATTAAGCCCATTTGGTCCGCATGAATCGAGCGGCCTAGGATACCGAGATCTTCTGCGGCACTCTGTCGAATCTTCTTTGCTGTGTCAGGGTCTTTTACCAGGCGTCCAAGGATCGGAAGAGCCAGAGGAGACTGGCAGCCGACCAGAGTTTCACAAGCCTCAAGGCGCTCTTCATTGTCGGACTCACTGTTCAAAGAGATGCAGATCGCATCCACTTCAGCAGCACGTCGGTCAGCCAAAACTTCTCGAATGGCCTGGTAGCGAGAGGAAGCACTGTCCTCTTCGATGAGGGTATCAAGGAGCAAAGGCAAAGCTTCAGCTTCACCACAGCAAGCTTTGGCATAAATCCAGGCTGCCCACAAACGAGGTTGCGAGACTTCAGAAAATTGCAGGTCTTGCAAGAAAGGAAGATTCTCACCCTGCTCCAAGGTGGCGAGGGAGCAAAGACCACGCCACCGAACCGGGTATGCGACACGCTCATGTGCCACCATCTGACACAAGGCATCGGAGTTCTTTGGTGTGGCAGGGATGGCTGTCATTAAATCGGCAGCCAACTCTTGTTCACGGATAGTTCGACTGCCCAGCTTGTGTCGAAAGAAGCTCCCGAGCACACTCGCCATATGACCTTCCACCAAGAAGCCTATTAGCTGATGTCCCCATGCTTCGAGAGGTAGAGTCTGAACAATGCGCCATACCGCTTGTGTCGCATTCTTTTCCCCACAAAGCATCAACAATCGCGACGTGGGCTGAAGCAATGCTTCGTCCTCTTCCGACGAACTCAGATACCAAAAAGAGACCAAAGCTTTGGCCACAAACAGTTGGTACACCGAGCGAAGTTCAGGCGGCAGTTGCCGCAAGCTATGGGAGATCTCAGCCAGAAAAGGCGCGGGGTTCTCTCCATCTTCAACAGTTAATAAACGCTCCACTGCTGACAAGATCGAAGCCTCTGAGACAGCCCAACTCTCGGCAAGATCCGCGACATAATGGTTGACATCGATAGAGAGAGCAGAGCCAGCATTTTGAAAAGCAGGGAGAAGCTGGACCAGCTCTTCTCGTTGATGAAGCAACAAAAGGGCGTATGTGGAAGCCAGCCGACTGCGAGCTTCCACCAACCGCAGCCAGCCTCGTTGATGACCTTTTTTGATCCGAGCATCCGAACGTAAAACCAGCTCCCTTAGGCAAGCGATCGTATTTTCTCGTCGGGTATCGGAGTCTGAGGCGCGGAGCAGTCTGGCGAGAGACACACCGACATTGGAGGACACACGCGCAGAGAGGGCCTCGCGACCTTCTACAAACTGTAGTCGCTGCAGGAAAGTCCGCATCACAACTTGTCGTTCCGCCGACAGGCTTTCATACAAGAGACCCTGTCCCAACAACTCGGCTAGCTCAGCACGGATCCAATCACCGAGGTGCTTTGCCCCCAAAGGATCCTCTTTGCTGGGGTAAAGTTTGGCGTCGAGACGCAAACGCCAGTCTCCGCGACCTGTGACTTCCGAAACCAGTCGATCAAGCTGTGCAGGATAGAGCTGAATCAATTGACGCAAACGCAACTGCCACATCTGACGGCGATTCTCAAACTCTTGAAACTCTTTGTCATTTAAAACGCGGTGACCTTCGTTGCGGCACTCCCACTGCTCTTGTTCGAGACCAGAGCGACCCAGGGCCAGCATCAAGCGACGTGTGGTGGCGCGTAGGTCAAGGTAGCGTTTCACAGCTCCCAACCCCAACGACAAGATCCCCAAGCGGAAGATAGCCACCAAGAGACGTCCCAATCCAACAGGGACAACGGCTTGCCCTGGAAAAGAGATCCCCAAAAGGGAAGCGACGCCCAGTAGGGATTGATTGAGGTTCTCAATCAAAAACACAAACCACACCACAAGGGTCGGTTTGGTTTGGACTTCAAACAAATAGATTTGGTAGGGGCCAGCGACGCTGTAGAGAGAGCCAAAGAGCAAGGGAGTAATGAGAAAAACCAGAAGAATATTTCCACCCACCACCAACCACAAGGGAAAGACTCGCCCAACCCAACGAAGGGTCAGACCCTCTTCAGCAATCTGTCCGTTGAGATAGGCTAGTTTTTGATTTTCGCTAAGGAAGTAATAAACATTGCCAACAACCCCCGCGACAAACAAACCACCGAGCACAATCGCAGTGACCAAAGGTAGAGAGGTGACAACAAGAAAGAGAAGTAAACTGACCATCACACCGGCGAGATACATCCCCCCCACGGCCATGGGTACGTCTTTTTCTCGAAAGTCATCCAGACCCATCAGGCCCAAACCACCCAAGAACACCACCACGCCAAGAACCATCGTGGTGGAGACGCCAGACTCCCGCAAGATGATGCCAAACAGCACGCAGTAGAGAAGAAATACAAATTGAAAAGGTATGGCGCTAATCGTAGCACTTTTCTTTATTTCACCCGACACAATAGTACCCCTTGGTTTGTCGGTAGATCGAACAAGTCGAAGAAGCTTAACTATTTAGAACAGGCCGCCCAACATGTTGTGGGAGAACCTGTGCATTGGTTCTGTACAGTAAAGGAAGCACCCGACTGAGCAAACGTCTTTTCTCCCAACACAAAGAGAGCTTGACAGAATTCTTTGTTCTCTGAACCTACTAATTTGACATGACGAACAGAGCCCGACACTTGAAAAGGTTGCAATGGATTCGCCAGTTTCTTTGTCAATCGGAGCCGAATTTTGAGACCCTTGTTGGAGGTTAAGTTGTTCACATCATCCTTACCCAGCCAAACACTAATTCCAACACTGTCAACTTTGATACTCCCCTTTCCGTCTGCTGTACCGAGAATCACAGCTAACACACTTTTGCTGTTGTTGACTTTGGACTGAAAGGTCCAACCTGCCTCTCCCTTTTTTTGTCTGAAGCTCTTAGCCATCTTGATTTTCCAAGTATCCCCAGCCTTTGGGCTCAGTACGATCTCCACACGACCCCATGTAACACCCGCTTTGGGTGCATTTTCTGGTGGAATGCTCAAATTCTTGAATTCAAAATTCATAACATCACAGTCGGGACAGGCAGGCTTGGAGCCACAAGAAACACAGAAAAGTAGCATCCATATAGCAAACAACCAAACCCATCGATACGAGAAACTCATCGTCTTTTCCTTCATCCCAGCGATCACCCTTAAGCAGACCAGCCCTGTTGGTAAGAGAGATTGTCAGCCGAATTGTTGTGCATCAAGTTGTGCATTAAGAATAGAACATACTCTTCTATCACGAGAAAAGACGATTAATCCAGTCAATGGAATAAATCCAATCCAAGGAGCGTATATCGTGATGATACAACGACCAAGCTCGACCAAATGTGATCGCACCAAACATGTTGATGACCACAGCCACCACCAGCAAAAATTTCCACATACGTCCGAAGACTATGCCGCTAATGGCCAGAGCCACGATCAACAGGGGCATATAGTCGAGACTAAATCGATTCCCAAAAGTAAGCCATCCTGTGTTCTGGTACATGAGCAAGGGTACAATGATAATCAAAGTCGTGCCGAGCAACCCCCAAAACCAAGGTTCTCGCTTTTTGGAAAGATCAAAGAGAGAAGCAAATAGGATCAACAACGCAGGTGTGGTGAGAAACAAACTCAAACCATGAGCATTGATTTTTGGAAAGGGAACCCAACGCATCGCGAAAGGAACAATCACGATCGCAAGGAGAGTCAGACCAACAGCCCAAAACAAGCGGTCTTGCTCTCCTTCTTGTTCTTGTCGACTGTGTTGTCGGTATGCCAAAAACAAGGAGAGCGCGAATAAGATCGTAGTCCATACAGGCACAAACCTCGTCAACGAGAGCTTTCCACTGAGAAAGCTCGAACCGCCGATCATTTGATTCGCGGCCATTGCCTTTCCAACGTTGAAAAACTCAGGTGTTGCCAGGAAAAAAGCATAAAAGTTTCGCGGGATCCAATGCCAGTGAAACAGAACGTATTTCTCGACACGTCCAAAGACAGCGGGAAGGTAACTGTGTCCAAACTCCATTGGGCTGCCAAAACGCATCTGATTGAACATCATCATTCCAAAAATGGAGAGCGCCACAGGCAGAGCAAACAACACAAGTTTACGCAAATTGATTGCTGTAAAGGGAGACTGCCACCCTTCCTTTTTACGGATAACTTGCCAAAAGTAAAACAGGCTCAACAACACCAGCAGAGGCCTTGCGAGGAAGCCTAATGCCACAAAGACACCGGCAAGCAGGGGTTTGTCGTACTCTGTAGCGATGAGAAAAGAGAGACTACAGCATGTTCCAACAATGAGAGCGGTGTACCACACGGTTCCCTGTACGGCTGAAAAGAAAAAGACAGAGCCAAAGGCAAACAACACCGTAAGTTGCAGGTTTTCGTACAACGTTCGACGGCTGCGCCCGCTTTGAGACATACTCTGCAACAGCCAGAACAGAAGCAGAACAGCCAACGCAGCGAAGAACAAGGAGAAAGTCACATCACTGAAGCGTTGCCGGTCGTAGCCCAATCGACTCAAGAGCCACATCGGCCCCATCATCAGATACGCGGGAAGAGGGGGAAACGAAACAAAGTGAAATCGCCGCTGAGCACGGATATCTTTCGCATGTAGGATGTATTTTTTCTTCAGAGTCGCAAAGCGACGCACCTTCTGAGGTCTCCCAAGCCACAAACCCCGCAAGGTTACAGCTCTGGGGAGAGGTTTCCCTTCCAGCCGAGTGACCTTCACAACATCCATCCGAGCCCAGTCATTGTTCATACGCACACCGGTAACAGGATGGACGGGCGCACTGTCGAGAAACCAACGATTCTTTAAGAAAGCATCGGCCAACAGCACATAATGAGGCTCATTGGAGACCTGACCGATCCGCTGACCAAACAAGACACTGAAAATAAGTAAGGCAAAAAGAAAGACAAGTGTATAACCTCGACGTCCTTCAAAAGAGGTGACCCAACCAGGCTGAGGCAGAGGCGTCCAGTCAGACTCAGACGCTGCCACTGCCGAAGGTGACTCTCCCTTTACTTCTTCGGCGACGGAAGATTCCTCCACATCGTCAGACTCTTCCCCCTCCTCGCTTGGATCCCACTCTGTGTCTCCCCAAACATCGTCACTCTTTCCCCAAGCCTCATCATTGCGAACACCATCCAAAACAAACTCTGCATCAGAGTCCTCTCCCACATCGGAAGATGTCTCCACATCGGAGTCCTCTCCCACATCGGAAGCTTCCGTTACCGATCCGCTTTGAGCAGACGAAGCCTCAACAGTGTCTGAGAGAGAGTCCGTTGAAGCATCTGCTCCTTCAACCCCATCTTCTTCAACGGATTCCGATACAGTTGAAGTGTCTTCCTTCTTGTCGAAAGGTTCTGTCTGTTTCGTGGTGTCTTCACCCATGACAACTTCGGCCGCAGCCGAAGGAGCTTCGTTTGTGGTCACTGTGGTTTCTTTTCCAGCAACCGCGATAGGATTTTCGGTAGGCCACTCCGCTCCATCTTCCCAAAGGTCTTCGGCTGTTTTGCCGGAATCCTGTGTTTCATCGTGGGCAGAGACAGTGGACCACTCATGCGCATCCCAGATATGTTGCGACTCGCTTGTTTTGCGCTTGGTCATGATAAAATTCGATCTCCCTGATCTACTTCTTCTATTAGGTTGAACTGTATAATACATACAAAAGACAGATGGCGTCACAGATAGAAACGCATGCGAAGCCTACCACCAAACAGGCATGGGTTGTTGAACTTGTTCCCAGACTGTCACCAAAGGAACTCCGTCAAGGTAGACTCCATGAGAAGGAGCTCGGGCTCCCAGAATTGTGATCGTATGATAAAGTTGATTGCGCAGCCACTTCTGATGCACAAACAAAATAGCCTGAGCGGGGTATCGGTTGTCATGAACACGCCGCTCATGAATATTTGGTTTCAAGAGACCTCCTTGACGATACAACCAGTAGGCGTTGGAGTCGTGAAAATCTACAAAAACTCGACGATGGCGCGCCCCCAGATGTTGGTTGACCCAGGGCAGCACCTGGCGTGTGGAAGGAGCCCAAAAAGCTCGTTGAAGTTTCCAGTTTGCGCTCCCACGAGGTCCGCCGATTAATGTATTGTAATACGACAACTCATGAGGATGAGAGCGAACGGTTCCGATCAAAGCAGGAGCCAGAAACAAGACCCCCAAACACACTGTCGTCACGAACTGAACAGGGGGGTGCTCCATCCTCGACCAGCTGCGACGCAATCCGACATAAACACGTTCAAAGCCAACTCCAGCAAGCAATGCCAGGAAGGGCCAAGCAGGCATCCAATGTTTGGTGCCTCCAAAGATAGGAGTGCTTGGCAACGCAATCAAGGCGATCGGAACAAAAGCATTAAGTAACCAGAACAAACCTGTTTTGTCGGCGGGTCCCACAGGGCGTGGTTTGTATTCACGAGGCTCTGGGGGCTCGTTGTACATCCACTGATTCCATTGTCGCATATCTTTGGACAAGGCCCCAAACGCAGCTCCCAACCAAGCAAAGCCACGACGAACCACAGCGCCGATGCCGCCGGGAAGAATTCGCCCCAACTGTTCCAGGAGGGTAAAGCCGAGCCAGATCATCCCAAAAACCATGGCAGGTAAAAGCAGAGCCATCGACAAGATGCTCGTCAGAATGGGTCGAAGCATAGACCAAAGACCCCGTACGATCCGGATCGCCCACCAGATCATATGTGTTCCCAAACGTTGCTGCCGGGTTGTGAACCAGACACCAGCCAGACACAGCACAACCGTAACCAGAGGAAATGTCAGGGCTGTCATACTGAAAGGAAAGGCGATGGGAAAAGGTGGCTTCATATGCAAGACACCAAAGTAATAGGCGTCATAATGGTTGTGATGCAGATGGAAGGCCATATACTGACCAAACTGTTTGAAAGATGCTTGCCAGCTATGAAACGAAAAGAAGTCAGCAGGCCAGAGCAAGGGCCACATCGCAAACAGGATGATGGGTCCAAGAAAGATCATGGCATAAAAAGAGAGCGGTAACGGGGGGAATCGCACGACATAAGAGCCATCGTGCAAGACCTTAAAGCGATACTTATTCCAGTTTTGCCACAACCAGTACAGGCCAAGCGGAAACGGAAGGATCCAGGCATTGTGTTTGGTCGCCAGAGCCAGTCCGAACGCGACACCACACAACAACCCCCAGGGCTGACTTCGCAGACTCCTCCAGAACGCATAACTGACCAGCAGCCACAACGTTGTCACAGGAACATCAAACGCAGCGAGATGAGCGTGAAAAAAGAAACGTGGTAGCAACATCATGGCGAATGCTGCGAACATTCCAACCCTGCGATTCCAGACCCGAACGCCCCAGATATACACCAGAAGGATAATCAGGCAACCCCAGAACATACCTGCAAAGCGGAAGGCCGTCATGGCTGACACTCTGCCTCGCTCCAACATATAATTCCAGCAAGAGGCCCAGGTCCCCAGTTTCTTTTTCCCTCCTTTCGGAGGCCGGAGTCGCCACCGCTGTAGCATGGGGTTCCAGGAGCGGGTAAAGAACCACCATGACGCACCGATCGACAGCTTCGCCAAAGGTGGGTGCTCCCAGTTGTAACTCCAGTATTTGCGGATTTCTCCCTGACGCAGGCTGCGCAAAGGTTGCCCTCCACGCACCTCACGAATGAGATGATTGACCCAGGTAATGTACTGCTCTCCAGCGCGGAAATAATAAGTCTCGTCGCGACATACACCAACATCCGCTGTGGCCAGCAATACCAACAGATAGCCAGCAGCCAGCACAAAGCCCAAAGGCCAATCGATTCGACGCTGGTAGACTTTTCCGTAATTCGTCGGGTTCATTTCAACTCTAACTCTTTGATCAAGACCTTTCTCATCGAAGCTCAACTTAATACATCGAACCCACCCCAAACATCAACTCCTCACCAACTCCCTACCATTGACATCCTCTGGACAACGGTAATGCCCCGTTGTATATTGGCATGAGTTTAGAGACCCACCATCTGCGCCTGATAGGGAGGCTCTGTCGCAAAATGAAGGTAGATGACGTTCTTCAACAGCTCGATCAGTTGATCACAATGCACTCGATCTTACAGCACCCCTTTTACCAAGCGTGGTCTGTCGGGCAACTTTCACACGAAGATCTCGCTGTATACTCATGGGTTTATTTTCCGCATGTGCTGGCCTTTCCAGGCTATATTGAGAACGGATTGGCCCAAACCAACGATCCTTTTTTGCGCAGTATTCTGGAAGAAAATCTTCGCGAAGAGCAAGGCGAACCCACACCACACCCAGAGCTGTGGCTGTATTTCGCAGAAGGTCTTGGAATGAATCGCCAGGAAGTCCTCGACGCCCGACCCGTCCCCGAAGTAGAAAAAGCCATCAAGATCTTCCAAGACACCTGTGCACGAAGCACAGGAGCTGCGCTCAGTGCCTTGTATGCCTACGAAAGCCAACAGCCCGAAGTCTCCAGTGAGAAAATCAAGGGCCTGCAAACATTTTACCAGATTCACTCTCAGCAAACCCTGTCTTATTTCAGCGTCCATGAAGAGGCAGATATACGACACCGGGCAGAAGAGCGTGAAGCCCTCGCCCACTGTTTAAACCAAGGGGTCTCTTCCCACACCGTGTTTGATGCAGCCCAACGAGCCCTCGACGCCCACTGGCTTCTGCTCGATGGTGTCAGCCGACAAGCCGGTATTTCCTGCTAAAAAACTATGTCCAATCTCTCCATCGTCAGCCAGCCTGACACACTGCGCCAACAGATCCACACATGGCAAAGTCAGTCGTTGCGAGTGGGCTTTGTGCCCACCATGGGCTACCTGCATCAAGGACACTTGTCTCTGATCGAAATCGCACTCCAACACGCAGATCGCGTGGTCGTCAGCATCTTTGTAAACCCCACACAATTTGGTCCAAACGAAGATCTTGATCAGTATCCACATGATCGTGAAGGCGACAAACGTAAAATTGAACAGGCGGGTGCTCACCTCTTGTTTACCCCCAGCACAGAAACCATCTATCCCGAAGGCTCCCAAACATTTGTGGAAGTCCAACAGGTCACACAACCCCTCTGTGGAAGATACCGGCCTGCTCATTTTCGCGGTGTCGCAACAGTTGTCACCAAACTACTAAACCTCACAAGTCCCGATATTGCAGTGTTTGGAGAGAAAGACTTCCAACAACTCGTGGTCATCCAGCAAATGGTGCGAGACTTATGGATACCAACCCAAATCATAGGTGGCCCCATTATTCGAGAGGCAAATGGTCTCGCCATGTCCTCTCGCAATGCTTTCCTTTCCGTCGAACAAAGACAAGCCGCTGCCTGCCTCAGTCGAGCCCTACGTGAAGCAAGACGACTGTTTGCAAACGGCGAACGAGAAAAACAACGCCTCATCCAGGCAGTTCATAACATGATCGAACAGGAGAAAGAAGCCCGTATCCAATACATCGAACTTCGAGAACACAACAGCCTCCTTGAAATCCATCGAGCAGTACGCTCCCAGGATCGAATGTTCCTTGCGGTGTTCTTGGGCCAAACCCGCCTGATCGATAATGCCCCCCTCTCCGGCCCTTGCGGCCTCTAAAAAGAACAACGAACGATGGCGGCCCTTGCGGCCTCTAAAAAGAACAACGAACTATGGCAAAGAAAAAGCAAGACAAGCACCGTGTGATCGCAACCAACCGAAGGGCCTTGCGCGACTATCACGTGGAAGAGCGATACGAAGCAGGCATTGTCTTAACAGGCACGGAAGTCAAATCCCTACGAGCGGGCCAGATCAGCTTCAAAGATGCTTATGCAGCCCTTAAGCACGGGGAGATATGGCTATACAGCTGCCACATCGACGAATACCTTCAAGGCAATCGCTACAACCATGAACCAGAACGTCCCCGAAAGCTCCTCTTGCACCGACAACAAATCGACAAGCTAGCCCGAGCCACACAACAACGAGGCTACACCATCATCCCTCTCCAATTTTACTTTGAAGGCTCTTGGGTCAAAGTTGAAATCGGCTTATGTCGTGGGAAAAAACAACACGACCAGCGCCAAGACATCGCCTCCAAAGACGCCAAACGACAGATCGAACGAGCCATGAAACGCGACTACCAAGGATAGTCAAAAAGAAACACCGAGGATCGTTAAAAAGAAGCCCTTTCGACCTCAGACGATTCCTGCTATACCATTTGTTGATTAAATTCGCATGAGATAAAACCGATCTTTGTGTTGCTATCGTATATCCTCTGAAACCAGGGGAAGGAGAGCTCTCTGTGTTACTTACGATGTTTCGCACTCTGGTGGATCGTCCGAGTCCATCGGAAGAACGAGACCTGATGCGGCGTATAACTGAACAAGATGAGGCTGCTTTGGCCACCTTGTACGATCGTTACTCCTCGTTGCTCTTTAGCTTGTCCTTGCGGATCGTAAAAGAGCGACAAGAAGCAGAGGATCTACTGCAAGATGTATTCTTACAGGTATGGGAAAAAGCAGCCTCTTTCGACCATAATCGCGGCCATCTGTATGGTTGGTTGGTGACTCTTGCCCGCAATCGCTCCATCGACAGGATTCGTCACCGACAGTCTTTACAGAGACGTCACCAAAAGCTGGAAGAAGGGGCGATATTGGATGCTCCCATCCAGCAGGCCTCCAACAGCCCACTTGAGACAGTCGTTGCCCTTGAACGTGCGTCCTATGTGCGCGAAGCCATGCAAACGATACCACAAGAACAAAAAGACGTGATCATGCTGGCCTACTTTGGTGGATACTCTCAGTCAGAAGTCGCAACGATCCTGCAAATCCCCTTGGGCACCGTAAAAACACGGACTCGTCAAGGCATGCGAAAATTAGAACAGACGTTAAAGGAAACGATGCCGTGATGCCTATCGAACGTGACACATTTGAAGAACTCTGCGCCTCCTATGCAGTAGGAGCCTTAGAACCAGAGGAGGTGAAGATCTTGGAACAGGCACTTGCAGAAGCCGATCCTGACGCTCTGGCTTTCTTTCAGTCCATGCAAGAGGTCGCCCTGATGCTTCCCCTCAGTCTTGAACTGGAAACACCACCCACCCATATCAAACAACGTCTACTCGAAGAAGTCAGACGCCGTAAATCCGGCGCAAGCTCCATGTCTTCTCGACCCTCCCTCACAGCAACCGCTGTGGCGTGGTGGCAGCACCTCACCCTTGTCTGGTCCATGACTGCCGCTCTCTTTCTCGGTGGTATTGGGCTCTCCTATTTCACATGGAACCTCAACAAAACCAACGCAAAACAAGCGATTCGTCTGGATCAATTCAAGAGATCCACCCTGGCCTTGCAGGCCAAAGTGACGAAATTAAGCACACAAGCCCAAGAGCAAAAGAATCAACTCAAACAACAAAAAAAGCGCATCTTTGCCATGCGCAACGAACTCAAACGCAAACAGCGCCTTGTTAAGTTACTGGCCAGACGCAATGTCGCACTGGTCCAAATGGAAGTGAGACGCTCCAGAAAACTCAAACGCTTTGCGGGTGGATACGCCAAGGTGATCTGGGATCCAAAATCAAACCAAGCCATACTCCAACTGGCGGGCCTCCCCACCTACAAAAACAAAGACTACCAACTCTGGATGATCGGTCGCGGTGGCCTCCAAAAAGCCGGCGTCTACGCATACAAAGGCAACAAATTCAACTTCTATCCGGCTGCTGTCCCACGCCCCAAAAGCAAACGCAGACGCCAACGAATCCAGTTTGCCCTATCCCTCGAACCCAAAGGGGGTAGCCCCAAACCCACCCCCTCGGGCCCTGTCTTCATGGCTAGCCCAAAAATCCGAATCTCCCTCTAACACTTACAAGCTCCCTCTCTCCCTTACAAGCTCCCTCTCTCCCTTACAAACGTCTCTCTCCCTTACAAACGTCTCTCTCCCTTATAAACGTCTCTCCCCCTCACAAACCTATAAAGTGGAGATGAGTT
>JALTMC010000047.1 GCA_027005175.1 Myxococcales bacterium | reverse complement strand
CATCGGTGCAAGCGACCATCTGCGTTATCGTTATATTTTCAAGGAAGAAGATACATTACAGATGATTCTGGCAAAGGTTGGAATACATCGCAAGATCGGAGCAAATCTCGACGATGAAGGCCGACCGAAAGATGGAGCCAAGTACCGCGAAGTGCTAGCTCAAGCTGATCCTTTGCGTGTTATGCAGATGTTGATGTTTGTGATGGTCCCCCTGCTTTTCTCCATTCCACTCCTCTGGTTGTTTGTACATCCACTGGCCGCTGCAGGAGTGTTTCTCTTGATTCTAGCTCCCATCGTTGGCGCCAACATCTATTATCGATTTCACAAACTAACCCTGTATGAAGATTACCTTTGGTTTCGGAAAGGGGTCATCAAACACACTCACTACTATGTGCTTTATGAAGACGTAAAATATGTACAAACCAATGTATACCCCATGACATCCGCCGGAACTCTGACATTCGAGATCACCGGAGAGCGTATCGTAAAAACCAACAATGGTGAGATCAAGCTCAGCAATCGTTTTCACGTTCGATTTGTTTCCGATGTACGTTACCATCATCTCTTTTTGGACCTTCTGTTTGCCCGAGAGCTGGATTGGGAGAAACTGCCTCAGTCCCCCACAGCGATGGAGAGTTACCAGCCCCGGGAAATCGCATCCTCCGCCCCCAAGATGAGCCAAGAGTTGTTTGTTCGAGGGATAAGTATCGTGGTTGGTCTGCTCATCATAGGTGGCGGCAGTATCCTAATGGTCCTACAAGCAAGGCAAGCGAACGTCTCGTCCATAGGCTTCTATATCATCGCAGGGATGAGCCTGCTCTCGATGATACAGTTTGTCTTTATCGTACTCTATGTTCGCTCCATTCGGTATATTCTTGACGAACAAAAAGTCTCTAAGATGTGGGGAATCTTCTTTAAATCAAAGATGGGTATTCACTACGAAGATATCGATTATATCGGGAAAAAATATGGTCTGATTCACAAGATGTTTGGTTCCGGAAATATCACCGTCAACACCGTTGGTAGCAGCAACACAGACCTTACACTGTCGAACCTTCCCGACACAGAACAGTTTTACAAGCTCCTGAAAGAGCGTTACCAGGGAGGAACAGAAGAAGACAAGTAGCCCGAAAGAGATGCCGCACACAGGTGTGGCCCTGTGGATCGCTCAAGGAAGAACGCACAAAGAGAATGGCCCAAGAGCCGTTCTTTCAGCCCGCAGACAGGTGTGGCCCTGCGGCTCACTCAAGGAAGAACGCACAAAGAGAATGGCCCTGACGATACTTGCAAGCCCAATCACTGTTCTAGCTTCCTGCAATTCGCACAAGAAAGAACACATATCTTCGGTTACGACGAATGTGTCACTGTCACTTGAATGATCGTTTCATTCATGGCTTTGATTTTTTGGAGTAGTTCCTCGGAGGGGACGTCGCTGAGTTCCATGGTTGCGACAGCGGCTTTGCCTTCTTGGAAGATGGTGTTATCCATGCCTTCAATATTAATTTCATAGGTTCGCAAGAGGTCCATCACAGACGCAAGAACACCAACTTGATTGTAGTGTCGGATACTCATCTGAACCTGTACAGCGGTATGTTTTTGAAGGTTGATACAGTTGGAGATCGAGCCATTCTCCAGAAACTCACGTACCACGCGAATCGCCTCGGACGCTACAGCGAGTTGGGCTTGTTGTGTGGAGGCTCCTATGTGGGGAGTCCCCACAAAATTCGGATGATTTAAGATCTCCGCATCATAATGTTTATCGCCTGACGCAGGCTCCCCTTCAAAGACATCCAGACCCACCCGAAGTCCTTTGTTGTTCATGGCCTCAAGAAGAGCGACTTGATCGTGAATCTCTCCACGAGAGGTGTTGATGAAGATGGCCCCCTCTTTCATCTGAGCCAATCGCTCTTGGTTAAAGAGGTGTCGAGTGGCGGGAACAAAAGGAACATGGACAGTGATGATGTCACATTCGCGACAAAGTTTTTCAAGAGAATCACAGAAGAGAATACCAAGCTCTTCTGCACGTTCAGGGGTGAGATCATACGAATACGCCATCACCTCCATTTCGAACGCGCTTGCACGCTGCGCGACTTCAAGCCCAATTTGCCCCAGACCAACGATCCCCAGACGCTTCCCTTTTAAGCCGCTGGCTTTGCTGAACTCTTTCTTTTCCCAGCGATGTTCCCGCAGAGAGGCAGTTGCCTGTGGGATACGACGATCCAGGCTGACCATAAAACCAAGCACAAGTTCAGCCACTGCGATAGCATTTTTCCCAGGACAGTTTGCGACATAGATTCCACGCGCACTGGCCGACTCCACATCAATGGTATTGGTTCCTGAGCCCACACGAACAATCAACATCAAACCTTTGGCACGCGCTATGGTCTCGCGAGTCACGCGGGTACTTCGAACACAAAGGACATGAGCAGAGCCAATCTCATCGGGTAGATCATCCGCAGACAAGCCCGGCTCGTAGCGACACATAACGCCACTGAGTTCCGACATTTCCTGAACTTTTTCACCCGGCAAACGATCCGCAATCAACACATGTAACATATCATGTCTCCTTACAAAGCCACTGAAAACAAAGCCTCAAAAAGAGGAGCATCTATAACATACAACTCTGTTCTATGTTATAAATACTTGTATAAGAAAGTGGAGCCCTTTCCCCTTGCAGTCTGTTTAAGAATGGGTGAAGAAGTGATATCCTCCTCTCCTTTGAGACCGTGTTATTGGTTGCTATGTGTCGTCTTGCTTTGTGATTCGCTGTGGAGTCACGACGTGCAGGCTGCACCCCAAAAACGCTCCTTTTACAGAATTGAATCAACAGCTTCCTTTCTACATGCGAGAGGCATCCGCATCGACAAACAGGAAGGTCAAAAAGCCTGGGCTTCTGTCACATCATTGCAGTTATCCTCACTTCGTCAGCAAGCGACAAACCTGGTAGTTCGGGAGTATGCGGAGCTGCCGCTACCCAAGTCCTTCAAGAACTTGGGTGAGATAGAACAAGAGATGGCCGACTTGGCCACAAAGTACCCCAAGCATGTGCAGTTGGTGAATTTAAGCCAGAGGTTTAAGACACCTAACACTGCGGACGGTCGAAGCCTCTTGGCCCTTCGCATACATGCCCCCAATCCAACAAGAGCTCCGGCTCCCACAGTATTGATGGATTCGACTCACCATGCACGTGAACTTATCACCCCCTTGATCATGCTTGATGCAGCAAAACGTCTCGCAAAAGGATACGGCAAAGACAAGAAGATCACGGCCTGGATCAAGCATTATGAGATTTGGATTGTACCCCTCGTGAATCCGGACGGCTATCATCATGTCTTTACTCAAGATCCTTTTTGGCGCAAGAATCGAAGAGCCAATGAAGACGGAACCTTCGGCGTGGATCTCAACCGCAACTACCCTTTCCTATGGGGGACTTGTGGAAAAAACAGCAGCCGTGGAAGCTCAGAGATCTACAAAGGACGCAGAGCTGCCAGCGAGCCTGAAATTCAAACCATGATTGCCTTGGGAGAGGCCATCCAACCCCAGCTATACCTCACCTATCACTCCTATGGCAACGAGATCATACGCCCCTATGTTTGTGCCACAGCCACGGAAGAAAAGTTACTCAGCACCGTCACTCATAGACTCGCACAAGCCGCCGGTTATAAATTCCGTAAGGCCTCCAGCAGTGGGGAGAGCTTTGAGCATTTCTACGCCTTGTACGGTTCCCTCTCGTATTTGGTGGAGGTAGGAAGAAAGTTCCACCCAGACCCTCTACAGATCCCTGGACTGCTCCAACAGGCAAGCAAAACCTGGCAAGTCTTTTTGCAACGAGGAATGGAAGCCGCTGTCATCGGTGTAGTGCGTGGAATGAATCACCAAGAGCCCATTCGTGCCACTCTCTCTATCGATGGTATCGTATTTCAGGCTGGGGAGAGGCGTCATTCACGGAAAGACACAGGCTTCTATGCCTGGACCTTGCTTCCAGGAACCTATACCCTGCGAGCCCAAGCACCAGGGTACCTCTCGTGGTCCCAAAAAATAACTGTGCCACCGGACAGGTTTATTCGAATAAATATTGAGATGCAACAAGGCACCGATGCTATCGATGCCCCACTTTCCGTAGATGCCAACACGGTCGATGAGACCTCTGGCGATGTTGTCTCCACAGTGTCAGAACGCTCTACACCAGAGCCAGGAGCCTCTTCAACGGAAGAAAAGCACTCGGAGCTACCAAAAGACAAGTCATCAGAGACCTCTCGCACCGAACCAGTACCTCCCCACGTCCAAGGCTGTAGCTGCCAAAGCCAGACAAGGGGACCGCTGCTGTGGCTTGGACTCTTGCTTCTGAGTCTGCTCCGGAAGCGTACGACTTCTTTGCCACTTGAAAGAGAGTAAAACAAGACGGGGTAGGAGACGAATGGAATGAATCGATGGTATCGTGTTGGACAGCAGATGATGTTCATTGGGTTGGTGTGGCTAGGTTCGATCCAAATAGCCCAAGCGTCGCACTTTCAGGGAGGAACACTGCAATACAAATACATAAGCGGCAACACCATTGAAGTGACATTGGAGGTCTTTCAAACCCGGACCTTCAACTGCAAGGAAGTACTACCTTCGGGAGATTGTTGTAAGAAGAGTTGCATGGGCAAAGATCTGGGAAGATTCCGTAATGTGCCCATTCGATGGGGAGATGGGAAGCAGGAAAAGATCAATCAAATGACTGTCTTCTTTGAAGACAAGGCCAACAACATCCTGGGATTTCGCAACACATACCGACACCGTTACAACAGCTCTGGGACCTTCACTGTCACCTGGGGAGGTTGCTGTCGGATCCGTGGGCTCAAGCCCTCTAGCCTCTCGAATGGCAATTATACCCTACCCATCAAAGCCAAAGCTGGGACCAAGAATAGCTCTCCCAGTTTTCAGTCACCCACCTTGTTTAACGGCTGCGCTACGATCGCGATATCCCAAAGCCTCAACCCCAAAGACCCCGATAACGATCCTGTCACAGTGACGCAAGTCATACGGGCAGGTGGGCCATCATCCGCAGGACTTCGTATCGACAGCAAAGGTCTCATCACATGGACAAAACCGGATTCTGGGATGTGGGTCATTTCTGCCAAGGCAACCGACAACAAAGGAGCTGTCTCCTATCGCGATATTCTACTCCATGTTCGAGCCTCCAGTGCATGCAACAACAAGAAGCCAACGATCACTTTGACGACCACATCGGTCACCACTGGAGTCAATCAACAGACCTGTACCCAAGCCACCGTGACAGACCCCGATCGCTCCGATAAATTTAAGGTTCAGATCAACCCAACATTGCCCAACGTAACCTTTACACCGAACAGCGTACTGGTGCCAAACCGGCCCAACCCCTTCAAGTTCAAATACTGTTGGACACCGACCGCCGCTTACGCTGGTACCACCCAAAAGATACTGTTCACGGCTATTGACGATGGCATCCCAACGCTGTCGGCTCAGGCGACGTTCACGGTCAAGGTGGGAAGTCTCTCCACGCCACCCAAGATCACATTGTCGCCCAACAAGACAACACAAGATGTCAAGGAAGGAAAGTCGGTGACATGGATAGCCACAGCCAGTGACGCAGACACATCCATCGCCAGCTTTAACGTCACAACTCCACCTACTTTTTGTACGGTCACTTCACCCTCACCCAGCCAGCGAAAGATCGTATGTCGTCCTAATTATTCGGTGGGTAACCAATCCTTTACCATCCAGTTAACCGCCACCGATGCCGATAGCAGTCCACGAACAACCACCTTGACCTTGCAGTTGAGAGTCAAAGACACCAATCGTCCGCCAAAATTAACACAGCCAGCGGCCCCAACATGGAAGGAGGGCAGCGCACACACCCTACCGATCAGGGCAACCGATCCAGACGGTGACACGCTCACCTACACGATGACGGGCCTCCCCTCCAGCGCGAGAATCGATACAAGTACAGGCTTGATCTCTTGGACCCCCAAACGCACCGAAATAGGAAAACATACTGCCACGATCAAAGTGGATGACAAGCGAGGTGGTACCGCCAGCATCCAGGTTGTCTTTACGATCATCAACTCCAACCGCCCTCCTCAAATCACTTCCACAGCACCGAAACAAGCCTTTGTGGGTCAGCTCTTTGTCTACACGCCCAAAGCAACGGATCCAGACGTAGGGGATACCCTCTCCTGGAAGCTCACACAACAACCCACAACAGCACAGATCAACAAACAAACAGGCCAGATTCAATGGACTCCCAGCACCAAAGACGCTGGCAAAAGCCCGACCTTTGTCTTGCAAGTTTGTGACAACCAAAAAGCCTGTGCATCACAAAAGTTCCACGTTTTGGTGAAGTGGATCCCATGCAAAGTAGACATCGACTGCCCCGGTACTTTTGTCTGCCTACGCAGAGGTTGTGCCCCCCCCAACTGTTATACCAAGAGCCCAAAGTGCTCCACAACAAACGACATCTGTTTGAAAGCCCAATGCATCGCAAACACCTGCCCTCTTTTTGGAAGCAAACAGTGTACAGGACAAACCTTTTGTCGCCCTGGAAGCCCCCAATGCGTCAAGTCGTGTGCCATCCTGCGTTGCTCGAAGGGAGAGCGTTGTGAAGACGGTACTTGCGTCAAAGATCGATGCCTCAGTGTCAACTGCAAGGCAGGAGAGATCTGTGTTGCAGGCAAATGCGAACCCAATCGCTGCGCGGCCAGCAATGTTTGTCGGTATGGTCGAGTGTGCAGCCCGTTCCTCAACCGATGCATCGACGATCCCTGCAAAGGCGTCAAATGCCCGGCGCAACAAGTTTGTCGCCTCCATGGACAATGCGTTCTCCCCCCTCAATGTGCGTGTGATAACGATTGCCCCTCCCAAACCATCTGTGTACAAGGCAAGTGCCGTATCCCCACTTGCCGAACCAACCAAGACTGCCAACCCAACGACGTTTGCGAAGATGGTCGATGCAAAGCGAATGCCTGCCAGAAAAAGAAATGTGGCCCCCACTCCTTTTGTCGAGCAGGGCAATGTATCGCCTCTTGTGCAGGGGTATTCTGCCCCTCCAAGAAACAATGCATTGATGGTGTCTGTCGCGACGATCCATGCGCAGGAAAGTCATGCCCTTCAGGCCAAGTTTGCAACAATGGACAATGCATCACAGAGCGTTGCTCCAATGGACAATGCTCTTGCAAGAACAGCCGGGTGTGTCAGCATACCCAATGTGTTGAGAGCCCCTGCAAAGAGATCACCTGCCCCCTCGGGCAAACGTGCAGCAAAGGTCAATGCCATGGAGACCGCACATGCAAGCAGGATCGCGATTGCCTCGGTGACTCTGTATGTATCAAAAAGCTCTGCCGCCCCGCAGGGTGTTATCAAAAAACAAACACCTGTAAAAAAGGCTCTCTTTGTGTCCACGGCACATGCCAAACCAACCCTTGCAACCAAAAGTCCTGTGGTTCCGCAGAGTACTGCCGCCCTCTCGATAAGAGATGCATCTCCATGTGTCCTTACTGTGTGCAAGGAAAGCGATGTCGCCAAGGAGTCTGCGAAGCCGATCCCTGTGCGGGGAAAACATGCGCAGCAGGGCAAATCTGCGATGAACAAGGACAATGTGTGAGCACCTGTGCAGATGTAGGAGGCCAATCACCTTGTCGCTACAATCGAATCTGCAAAGATGGTATTTGCCAAGACAATCCCTGCTTGGGGATATCCTGTCCCTCTGGCACAGTCTGTCAACAAGGCAGATGCCTCATCACAACACCACCCGAACCAGGCAAAGAACCAGGCAAAGAACCAGGCAAAGAACCAGGCAAAGAACCAGGCAAAGAACCGGACAAAGAACCCATCCCAATCCCTGACGCCAGCCCCATCATTTATGATTGGAGTACTGTCGGTGGTGGCTGTAGCTGTCACACAACCGCACCCCAGCTCCCCACGCTCCTCTGGCTCCTCGGACTGCTGGCCATCGGCGGGTATATCCGCCGACGCTAACCTGTGATTGTGACAAGCGTCGATGATGGATAGGATTCGATATGGAAGTAGAAACCCTGGTTACGGACTTCCTGGCCCGCACCAAGAGTGCCAACGAACCTTTCCTACAAAGCCGGAATGAAGAGGAATCGCTGTGAAGGGGGCAAGCGTTCCGTTTGTTTGTTGTTCGTACCTTTCCTACAAAGCCGGAATGAAGAGGAATCGGGTTGCAGACTTTCTGGTCAGCACCAAGAGAGCCAATGAGGGTCCCCCCCCCCGAATGATTCGCGAAACGCTGAGCTACAGCGAGCAA